>JAUILJ010001066.1 GCA_030433055.1 Polyangia bacterium | reverse complement strand
ATCCGAACACGTGGCTCTCTGGACAGATCGCGCTCGTTGCCCTACGGAAAATCTATCCAGGCGAGCAGATCTGCTATGACTACGCCACCACTGACGGTTCGGACTACGATGAGTTCGACTGCCAGTGCGGCGCCTCCACCTGTCGAGGCCACGTCAGCGGAGACGACTGGCGGCGCGTCGACTTGCAGGAGCGCTACCGCGGGCACTTCTCCCCGTATCTCGAGCGGAGAATTCTGTCCGTAGGCGCACGCCGCCCGTACTAGCGGGCTGCTCCGCGCGGAGTACGAGCCCGTGCTCTCGCAAACCCCATGAAAGTGAGGGCTTTGCGAGAGCTAGCGCGCGCTTTGAACATGTTTGTGTGAAGAACGGATCACGGCTCGGAGAACAACCGGCAACCGTAGGGGGCGACCGTGACAGCGACCCCCTCTTCCGGCACCCTTGAGGTAATGCGTTCCCTGAGCGCGCGTGCCGCGCTGCAGTCCATTCACGGACCACTGCTCGAGCCGGAGCGGAGCCTCTCTCAGCCGGCTGTGGCGGCCACGGTCAGCTTCGACGAGATCTACGAGAGCCACGTCGACTTCGTGTGGCGCTCTGCCCGCCGTATGGGGGTGCGCCCGAGCTCCGCGGACGATGTGGTCCAGGAGGTGTTCCTGGTCGTGCACCGACGGCTCGCCGAGTTCGAGGGCCGGGCGTCGTTCAAGACCTGGCTGAGCCGCATCCTGGTCAACGTGGTCCAGACTCACTTCAGAACCCGCAAACGCAAGGCGCGGTACTTCGAGGGCGGTGACGTAGACCCAGACGACCTCCACGGATCCATCGAGCACACGCCGCGTCTCGGCCCCGAGGCGCTCACCCAGCGCAAGCAAGCCAACCGCGTGCTGCACGAGATCCTCGCCCAGCTCGACGAAGAGAAGCGTCTGGCGTTCGTGCTGGTGGAGCTGGAAGAGCTCTCGGTGGTGGAGGCAGCGGAGACGCTGGACGTCAACGTGAACACCCTGCACTCGCGGCTACGAGCCGCGCGTAAGGCGTTCTCCGAAGGAGCGGCGCGCTTTCGGGCGTCAGAGGGGTGGACGAAGCCATGACCGAGCTCGATTCATGGTCGAAGGATTTGATCCTTGCGGCAAAAGGCGCCGACGATCCCAGCGAGGCACAGCGCGCACGGCTGCGGGCGTCCATCCTCGCGGCAACGGCGGGAGCGGGCATCGCAGCAGGCGGCGCGACGACCGCGCTGGCCGGATCGACCAAGAGCGCATTGTGGCTCAAGCTCTTGTACACCGTGGTCGGGATAGGAGCGGTCAGTGGCATCGGCTACGGTGTATGGATCGCCGCGGGCGCTCCGGGCCCGAGCGCAGCGACCAACCCGGCGACGCACCGCGTGGCGAGTCACGCAGCGGGCGGTCCGCCCGCGGCAACGGCTGCGACGATCGCGCTCGAGGAGCCGGCGAGCGCCGGCCCCCAGCCCAGTGAGGACGCGCAGATCGAAGAAGAGCCGGCGCCGGGCCCCGCGCCTGCCGCCAAGGCCTACAAGCCCGCAGTCACGGCCAAGAGCGCCCCCAGGCTGGGGCTCGCTCAGGAAGTCGCGCTGATCGCGCGAGCGCGTTCTGCGGTGCAGGGCGGGAACGCGGCCGAGGCGCAGCGGCTGCTGGCTGAGCACCGCAGGGAGTTTCCTCGAGGATCCCTGAGTTTGGAGCGAAGCGGGCTCGAGGTCATCCTGGCGTGCCGCTCGGGCGGTGGAAAGCGCCAAGCCAAGGCCTTCTTGCAGCGCTTTGGCAAGGCGCCCATCGCCGGTTCGGTTCGCTCGGCGTGCGGAAACGGCGAGTGATCGCGCGCCAGCCCTTACCACTGGTCTGGTTGCTCTCGTTGAGCGTCGGCTGCTCCAGCGGCACGTACTCACTCGGCAGCGACCCCCAAGCGCTGACCGATGGCGGAAGCGACGTGGTCGAGCCTGAGGCCGGACCAGAGTGCGGCGTTGGGCTCGCCCCGTGCGCCGTCGGC
>JAUILJ010000195.1 GCA_030433055.1 Polyangia bacterium | reverse complement strand
TAGCTCGCCGGTGCGCGAAACTCTCGGCGTCTACCGTGGCCGCTGCATGCCTGACGTGCGCTCCCGCGATCGCCGCACCGACACCTCTCGCTGAGCGCGTGGCCGCGGAGTGGACCGTGCTCCCTGGCTCTTCTCGCGTGATCAGCCATGGTCGTTCGGCTTCGCGTGACACACCTGCGCTCGCTTACCAGATCACCCCGTACACCGCGGAAATGGCCGGTGGAGATTTCGCGTTCCTGGGCTTGGAGACCCCGGACATCTCCCTGAGGCTCGGCTTCTACGGGTTGATCGAACTGGAGAGCGAGCGCCCGCTGACGTCCGGTGATGGCGGCAAGCAGCTGATTTTGCCGCTGGTGGGCTTGTTGTGGCGCGGCTCGAACGGGCTGACGACGGCGCTCTCCCTGGATTCTTTCGGAGAGCGCGTGTTCGGTGAGCGAGGCCGTCTCGAGTTCGCCCTCTCACTACGCCACGAGAGCGAGCATTTTACGGGTGCCCGAGACGGCAATGATGGTCGCTACACAGACGTGCCCAATGTCGACAACTTCTTGATGCCGGATATTGCCGTGCGGATTCCAGTGGGGGACTTCAACCTCGAGCTCCGCTCCCAGTTCAAGTACTTCTTCGCGCAGGAGTACGAGCGCGCGTACAGCGTTGGGCCTGGGTTCGATCTGGTCTTGCACTGGCTGCTCACGGACTCGGTGCAGCCGTTCAACTCGACCTTCGGTGAGTACCTGCTGGGTACGGAGCTAAGCTTCGAAGGCGAGCGGGTACGGACGCCAGACAACTTCCTGGTGCGCAACCTCACCGGCTTGATCTTTCCCGGCAAGTGGGGCGAGGTGCAGGTGTTCAACTCGCTGGCTTACGGTCACGGGAAGGGGCTCTTGGCCTTTCGCCGAGAGGCGCTGTGGGGTTTCGGTGTACGCGTGGTGCCCTTCGAGTGAGCCCGAGGTGTACGGACAACCTCCGGACACCTGGCGATCCCTCAAACGTAGGCAACTCCTAGACAAATCCTTGGTCTTGGTGTCCGGCCCCCGGGGCCGGTCAGGCGACACGGAGCAAAACACCCAGTGTTCTGGGTTGGCACTGACCTTGCGTAGCAGGCGTGTATGCGACCCCAGGCTCCCCCTTCCAAGACTCGTAGCTCGCGCTGGCTTGCCACCCTCCTCGTTCTGGCTTGCGGCGCTGCGGCCGCCACCTCCGCGTGCGGTGGTGATGGCCCAGAGACCTCAGGCGGCGGCCGAACGCTGGGCGGCGACGGTGGCACTGCCGGGACTGCTGGCGGTTCAACGGGCGGGACGGACCAGGGTGGATCCGGAGGAATCATCGACGTGCCCCAGGTCGTTGGCCTCGAGCTCGATCCTCCGAGCGTCCAGATTGACGTCGTCAACGGCGTCGCAACACCGGTGGGCGTCAAAGCGCAGGTCCGCAAAGACGACGGGACGACAGAAGAAGTCGTGCCGACGGGCTGGGCACTGTCGCGCGGTGGGATCGCCGACTTCGACAGCGCCACCAATCTGGTGAGCGCCGTCGGCACCCTGGGAGGCGAGGTGACGCTGACGGCCGCATACAGTGATCGCACTGCGACAAGTCAGGTAAAGGTTCGCTTAATCCTTACGGAAACGGCGCCCGAGGTGACCCCCGCGGACGTCGGTGTCCTCGATGGGGCGACCAACCCGGATCCCACGGCGAGCTGGCTCTACCCCTACGACTCGACGGTCTTTCCCCAGGGCCTCTTGCCCCCGCGGTTGATGTGGAATGGCTACGCGGGCGGCGACAAGATGCGAGTCTCCGTGCGCTCCACTTACGCTGACTACACGCGGTACTTCGTGCCGAGCGAGGGGGCGCACGACTTCGACAACGGGGCCTGGACGCAGCTCACCGAGTCTAGCGACGGGACTCCTGTGCAGATCACCGTCTCGAGAATGGACGCGGGCGGCAACGCCGGCGTGGTGATGGACCAGTCCTGGCGTTTCGCCACGGGTAGCCTTCGAGGCTCGGTCTACTACTGGGCGAACACGCCAGGCCGCGTGCTTCGCATCAGCCCAGGCGCGGGCGCGCCTGAGGACTTCCTGGCTCAGGCGGGCGTCACGGACGGTTGCACGACGTGTCACACCGTGAGTGCGAACGGCAACACCCTGGTGCTCGGCAACGGGAAGGCGCAGTCCGCGACGGACTCTGACTCGAGCGTGTTCGACCTCCAGACGTCGACAGTGACTGCGACCGCCCGAGGTCGCGGCTGGGCGCTGAGCGCGCTCACCCCCAACGGCCAGTATGCCGTGATGAACTCCGGTCTGCCCGAGTGGCGCTGGATCAGTAACGACCTGCCAGGCGTGTACGACGTGGCAACCGGCGCGCAAGTGACGGGCACGGCGCTGGACGGTCGCGTGGTAGGGCTGCCCGCCTTTGCGCCCGACGGTAGCTCGCTCTTGTTCATTGATCCGGCGACCCGCGATCTCCATGCGCTGGACGTCAACCTGGGCGCTGGCATCCCAGCGTTCGCCAACGAGCGGAAGGTCGCGCTCGCCAGCTCTGGAGCGACCATCGCCTACCCCAGTGTCAGCCCGAACGGTAAGTGGGCCGTATTCCACCGCGGTCCCTACGACACGCGCAGCGGCAGCGCGGATCTGTCGATCGCCGCCGTGGATGGTTCCCAGGTCGAGATCGCTCTCGATCGGCTCAACGGGATCACATATCCGTTCGGCGCCGGCGATCGCGACCGCCACCTAAACTACGAACCCACCTTCGCGCCGGTCGCCTCGGGCGGATACTTCTGGGTCGTCTTCACCTCCCGCCGTACCCTGGGGAATCGCCTGCTCGGCTCCGCGGCGGAGGTCAAGCAGCTTTGGGTCGCAGCCATCGACATGAACCCTCAGCCAGGACAGGATCCAAGTCATGCCCCCTTCTGGGTGCCTGGGCAGGACCCGTCACAGCCGAACATGCGAGGCTTCTGGGCGCTCGACCCCTGTCGTCAGGACGGCGATACGTGCAGCGTGGGCAGCGATTGCTGTACGGGCTCTTGTATCGACGATCCGAACGGCGGCGGCCTGGTGTGTGGCAACCCAGGCAACCAGACCTGCGCCCCCGAGGGGGGACATTGCGACGTCAGCGCGGACTGCTGTCAAGGCGAGTGCGTCAACAGCTTCTGCTCCCAGGCGCCTCCCAAGTGAGCGCGATTATTTATCCGGGCGGAAAGTTTCAGGGTTGATCCCGAAGCGGTTGAAGAGCTCGTACAGCCTGGCCCGCCGCATGTTCAAGCGACGGGCCGCTTCAGCTACGTTACCCCCACAAATCTCCAGGGCCGTCACCAGTCGCTGCTTCTGAAGCGACTCGACGCTGCTGCGGGATGGTCTGACGTGGACCCCACTCTGAGGGGGCGTGAGGGACGGATCACTCGGAGCGTTCCAGGAAGGTCGGGAAGGGGGGGCGTCTAGATCCAGCAGATCTTCGCCGCGAACCTCGGTGCGCCCCGCTGCCCGCGCTGCAAGACCTGAAGCCCGCACCGTGTTGCGCAGCTCTCGCGCGTTGCCCGGCCAGGGCCTCGCCAGCAGGCCCTCCACTGCCCCCGTGGAGAGTCGAATCGTGGCGTCTGGCTGCAGGCCGTCGAGGAAGTGACAGGCGAGCGCCGGGATGTCGTAGCGCCTCTCACGAAGCGGGGGCAGGCGCAGGCGTAACGTCGCGAGCCGGTGGTAGAGATCCTCTCGGAAAGAACCCTCGGCGCACATGCGCTGGAGGTCGCGGTTGGTCGCTGCCAGAACCCTCACGTCGATTGGTTCAGAGCGATCCTGCCCAACGGGACGCACCGCGTGTTCCTCCAGCACACGCAGGAGCTTGCTCTGGGCGGCCATGGGCAGATCACCGATCTCGTCTAGGAGCAGCGTTCCACCGTCCGCACTTCGAAACAGGCCCTGGCGGCTGTCCTTGCTCCCCGAGAACGCCCCCCGCACGTGACCGAACAGCTCGGACTCTACCAGCTCCGCAGGGAGCGCCCCGCAGTTCACCGCCACGAAGGGGCCCTGGCGCTGGCTCAGCACATGGAGTTCGTGCGCCATGCGCTCCTTGCCGGTGCCGGTCTCCCCTTCGAGCAGCGCTGCCTCCGAGGCGGCGAGCGCGCCGCTGAGCGGGGAGACCAAGCGTCGTAACCACGGTCCGCCCAGCAGCGTCAGGCCGTGCCCTGGTTGCTGAAAGGCCTGCACGTCCTCGGTAACGTAGAGCAGAGTATTGCCCATGCGAAGGATGCTGCCGTAGGGCACCACCAGTTCCGTGCGGATGTTGACCTGGCGCAGGCTGCTTGGGTCGCCCGCTTCAGGGAGCAAGGCGCCCGTACCGTTGTGGCTGCCCCGATCGCGAACGAGCAACCCACCTTGGGCTGGCTCGACGATCGCGTGCAAGCGCGACACATGCTGATCTGGGAGGCAGAGATCCGTGGAGGGCTCGCGACCGATTCGCACGGCAGCCTCGACAGCCCGCGGCGGGGGGCCGCTCGAGGGCACGAGGTCAATGCGCCGACCCTCGGAGAACAACAGCACCAAGCCTGACGACGGCTGATAGATGTCGCTCCCATCGCCTGACCTAGCGATGCTGAGGGTCGTCGTGATCTCTCCGCCGCTCATGGGTTCAATCCCGAGTGAAGTCGAAAGGCGACGCCTCAACAAGGGTTGCGGCGGGCCAGCCGTGCCGGAAGGAGCCAATGTGCGGGCGCTAGCTACGCGGTGGGGCTCCTACCCGGCCCAAACCAGCGGTTCTCGCGGCCATCGAACCATGCACTCCGGCCCCGCTTGCCAAGGCACGGCGGCCGCTTTAGACCTCTCAGCGAACGCTCGGCTGCAAGCGAACCGGTTTGCGGTGGAACGCTTCCGCACTATGTTGTGCGTTCGGTCGGCGTCGTGGCACGTGGCCACGCCCGTCAGCTAAAGGAAAGACAAGAGATCATGGCATCAGAGAACGTGAAGGAGTTCAACGACCTCAACTTCGACGAAGAGGTCATCAAGAGCAACGACACCGTCTTGGTCGACTTCAGCGCGACCTGGTGTGGGCCCTGCAAGATGTTGAACCCCATCGTGGAGCAGGTGGCCGAAGAGCTGAAGGGCAGCCTCAAGGTGGGCAAGGTCGACATCGACGAGTCCCCGGTGACAGCTTCCAAGTACGCGATCCGAAGTGTCCCCACGCTCATGCTGTTCAAGAACGGCGAGCGCACCGCGACCCATACCGGCGCCGTTCCGAAGGCGACCCTGCTCAAGTTCATCAACGGAGGTTGAGCACAGCGTCGGAAGTCGCCGACGGCTCTGCTTCGACAGAGACGTCGGGATCAAGGCTGCGCGCCAAGTCGGCGCGCAGCCGCTTGCGTTTTGTGTGGGGCCTCCGCTCCGTCGCGCTCTCGGCGCAATTGCTCGTCTTCGCCAGCGCGTGGGTACACGGGTATCATATCCCTGCGGTAATATGGCTAGCTACAGCCGTGCCACTAGGGATGAGCCGCCTGTGGGGGCTGTTCGCCGACCGACCGCGGCCGCGACTGCTCGTCTGGGGGATCGAGCTGGTGTTCACGCACCTGATCGGCGCCCTGCTTGGCCTGGTGTTTCTCCCAGTGGCCCTGGCGGTCGCGCTTTGGCGAGGAGACGCCGCTGCGGCGCCGCTGATTGGATACGCGCTCGGTTTGACCGTCGCTGGCTACGGTGTGTTCGTGCGCCGTCGCTGGGTCGTGGTGCGTGAGCTGGAAGTGCCATGCGCGGGGCTGCCCTCAGCCCTGGATGGCTTGCGGGTCGCACACCTCAGCGATCTGCACATCGGGAGCTTCGACGACGAACGCGTGGGAAGGCGCTGGGTCCAACGAGTAAACCGCCTTCAACCCGATCTGGTCGCCGTAACCGGCGACCTCGTGACCAGCGGAACCTGGAGCTACACGGCCGTCTCCCGCGTCCTCAGCGAACTTCGCGCCACGTACGGCGTGTTCGTGATCCTGGGCAACCACGATCAGTGGAGTGGCGAACAGTTCCGTGAGGAGCTTGCAGCTCACGACGTCCGGGTTCTCAACAACACCTCCGAGTCACTTCGCTTCGAGCGGGATGGGGGTGAGGCGCACCTGAACGTCGCTGGGCTCGGCGATCCGTACACCCAGTCTGCGGACATGGAGCGAACGCTCGCCCTGCGTTCGGCGGGTTTCACGCTGCTGCTTTCGCACTACCCGAGCTGGGCGGAGCAGGCCCTGGGCAAGGACGTCGGGCTCGTGCTTGCCGGCCACACTCATGGTGGTCAAGTCGGGGTCCCGTTCCTCAGCGGGCGCTTCAACGTCGCGCGGGCGATGGGGCAACGCAGCCGTGGCCTGGTCGAGCTCGAAGGGATGCAGGTGCACGTCTCCGCAGGGCTCGGCACGAGCGGGCTCCCTATCCGCTTGGGGGTCGCTCCGGAGATCGTGGTACTAAGACTGCGCAGTTTGGAGGCGCGATGAGTTTGGATCTAGTCGTCACCTGTGCTCGAGGCACCGAGCGGGCGTTGCGCTTCGAGCTCGAACAGCTTGGCGCGACTGGCGTCAAAGGTACCGGCCGAGGCGCGGTCGAGCTGCCAACGAGCTGGGAAGTTGCCGCAAGGATTTTGGTAGAATCGCGTATCGCTCACAAGGTGCTGTGGAGACTGCTGCGACTCGAGGCGTCCGACGAGCCAGAGCTGATCAGCGGCCTGTTGAGCTTCCCCTTCGAGTCCTACGGTGGCCGTGACGATAGCTTCGCGGTCGACGCACACCTCCACTCGTGTCCCTGGACCCACAGCCTGTTCGCCGCGCAGCGCGTGAAGGACTGCCTGGTGGATCGGTTTCGCGACCGCGGGCTCGAGCGCCCAAGCGTGGACACGAAGCGACCACGCTTGCGCTATGTGTTTCACTGGGAAGGCAGCCAAGCCAGCCTATCGCTGGACCTCGCGGGCGCCTCGTTGTCTCGCAGAGGGTATCGCGAGCCCAACGCCGCAGCGCCGATGCGAGAGACGCTTGCGGCGGCGATCTTGGCTCTGGGGCACGCGGACGTGCAGCGACCCTTCCTCGATCCGTGTTGCGGCGCCGGCACCCTCGCGATCGAGCAGGCCTGGAGGGCGCTGAAGCGCGCGCCGGGTTTGGGGCGCCAGTTCGCGTGCGAGTTTTGGCCGCACCAAGAGCAGGCCCTCAGCGACGCCCTGCGCGACGTTCGTGTATCCGTGCGGGAACAGCAACTGACAGAGCTTCCGGCTCCGATCGAACTCGGCGACTATCACGCAGGGGCGGTCCAGAGCGCGGAGCTGCAGATCCATGCCGCCGGCCTGGGGCGGTACTTGGCTCCCAAGCGGCGCGACGCGCGCAAGCTGGAGGCGCCTGGTGAGCGGCCGGTGATCGTGTCCAACCTACCCTTTGGCGAGCGCATTTCGGGGAACAACCGCCTGCAGCTGGAGGGCTTCTATCGCACCTTCGGGGATCGGCTGCGCGCCTTGCCCACGGCGCGCGTCCTGGTGTTTTCCGGCCATCCAGACGCCGAGTCGCTGCTCGACCTGGGCCAGCCGCGCCGTTTCAGTCTGATGAGCGGCGCCCTGGCTGCCAAGCTCCTCCGCTACGACTGGTAGGACGGCGCCGGCCTCTCGGACAGCTGCACGCCGCAGCGGGCCGCCGAGCGGCTCGCGCCCCTTTCTCGATCTCGGGAGAGCGGACGATGGCAGCTTAAGGCGCGTGGAGTTTGGCCGTTTTCGTGCACGTGAAGCGGGTGCTCTTACTCGGCGGGTCATCGGTGCTGGCATCGGAACTGGCCGCGGCTCTGGGACCAGACGTTCAGGTCAAGCCGGTCGACAGTTTCGTGGGCGCCAGGGAAGCGCTCCTCCGAGACGACGACGCGCGGCTCGTCGTGGTGGGTGCGTCGGAGCTGGATCAGAAGCGCTGGCACAGTCAGCTGGCGCGCGTCCTGTTCTTCGATGGTGAGATGAGAGACGGCGTCCGGCAGCTCGAACGCATGTTCTGCTCGCCCACCCCCTGCGTGGAGGCGCTCCTGCTCAGCGTGACTTCGGCTCTGGGCCGCTCGCTGGGTGATGACTGCGTCGTGACGCCCTGTCCGTTTCCGAGTGCCCTTCCGGAGCGGGAGATCGCGCTGCTGTCCATCGCCGGGCCTGCGGAAGGTGGCGTGCTCCTGATGCCCGAAGGCGATCTGGTCACCCGATGCGCAAGCTCCGCGGTTTCCGAACGCGTCTGGGATCAGGACATTGCCGCGACGGCCACCTTGCTTGCGCTGGCCGAAGAGGTGCGCCAGGTGTGCCTGGAGTACCTCGTCCACGGTGGCTCGTTTCAGGTCGCCAGCCCCGTCGTCATCTTCGGAGAAGGACTGAGCGTGCGCTCCGGCGACAACGTTCAGATCGCCTATCGAATGGACCTGTCGGGCGCCTCCGCGGACGGCGGCAGAGCCGCCCTCGCGCTTGCCGCGTGGCTGGGTGTTGGACACGCGCGCTCCACCACGACCGCGGAGCGCCTTGCGAGCCTCGATGAGCTACGCCACGAGCTGCTAGCGCGAAGGGGAGTTGGCTGATGCGTGCGGTCGCGGCCCGGGACCTCCAACCCGGTAAGCTGATATCGAGGGTCGTCGCCCGAGATGGCCGCGAACTCTTTTCGCAAGGCGAAGAGCTGCGTCAGGATCACATCAGTCTGCTCCAGTCTCTCGGCGTTGATGAGGTGTTCTTCGTTGACTCGGACGTGGAGGCGGAGCGCGTTTGCGCGGAGCACAACCGGATCTCGATCCCGCCGCTGGACCTCGGAACCGGTTATCGTATCGACGAGCCGGTGCTGAGCCCGAGCGGCGCCTTGCTGCTTCCTCCGGGGGCGAGGGGTAACCCGGCGCTCGCCGAGCGCCTCGCGCGCCACGGTGTCGAGGTGGTGTGCATCCACCTGGGAGGCAGGCCGCAACCTCAGACCATTCGCTTCCTCGCCTCCAAGCGGCGGCTAGAAGTCCAGCGGCGCAAGCTCAACCACCCGCGGAGGGCGCAGCCTCGCTTCCCGGACGCGGTGGACGAGGTCATCGTGCTCTCGCCGGAGATCGCCGAGTGCATGCTCATCGCGTGGTTGGAGGTTACTCGGCGCTTTGCTCGCGTAGATTTTCACGTGGAAAACCCCGAGGTGGCTCGCGGCGTTGTGCACCGCGGAGACTTCGTCTGGCTGACGGAGCTCATGGGCGCAGACAAACGGCAGATCTACCTTTCCATGCAGCGGCGCTGCGCGGCCGGCCTGGCCCAGCGGGCGCTGGATGTACCGGCAGACATGCTGGACGAGACGAGCATCCTGACCGTCGCCGATCGCCTGATGTCGATGTGGCTGGAGGACGCCCGCGCGCTGGCGTCCCGCGGAAATATTCCCTGCCAGCTGGGGCCGCTCCTGCACGTCAGCGGATCCGGGGCGGCCGTTCGCGTCTCTGCGACGGACACGACCGTGACGTTTCCGCTGCACAGCGACTTTGGCTGGGCTCGTGTCGTGTTCCGTTGCGCCCGAACCGAGGCGGCGGGGCTGGAGAAGTCGTTCGGCCTCACCGGCACCCTGTGAGCCGTCCCAATATTTCCGTGGGGAGATAATGGTGACTTGCTAGCGCCACTCGGCCACGAGTTCTGTCACGGGTGACCCGGAGCGCCCGCCGCAATCGAAGCGGATCTCGAGGTCGTGGACACCGGAGACCTCGAGTGCGGCTTCGCAGCTGCCCAGCTGCTCTTGCCACAAGCTGTCAGTGAAGGCGACCGCTTCGACATAGCGGGCGCGTGCGAACCCGGCAGAGGACTCGATGATGTCCAGTGTTCCGCAGCCCCGATAGAACAGGCCGTAGACCCACGGAGCGCGTTTGAGCACGACGCTCGGATCGTCGCCTGTGACGTAGAAGCGGTGCGCGCCACGAAAGTTGTGACGAGAGCCCTCGTACCCCAGCGCCCTGGACAGCCCCGGCCCGATCCCGGTGATTCGCTGAGCGACGTGGTGCAGATCGATCAGCCACGCCAGCGGATACCAGCCGTCGGCTCGCACTGCTCCCTGCGCCAGCTCGACCGCCACGTTCTCCGGAAGCTCTCCAAGCGCTTGCCTCAGGCAGTCATCGCCTCTCAGCTGCTTGAGGCTGCGGCACAGCGTGCGTAGCGCGAGCCCGCTGACTTCAGGGGCACAGCGCTCCGTCGGCTCATGTTCCTCTTCCAGACCGATGCGTCGCTTCAAGCGCACACCACTCCTCAGAATGGCTGGATCCCGAGGCTTTCCGGCACGGCCGTTGGACACTGACGGAGGTTAGCTCGACCTTGCATGCGGCGGCAAACCGAGAACCTTGAGCCGACCGGTGCTCGTGGCAGTAACATCCGGCCATGCCGCGCGCGAGACTGCACCCGTCGCAGAAACGTCAGCCGAAACGCTGGGGCCGAATGGCCTGGTCGTTGGCTGCGCTGGGATCGGGTGCCGTGATCTCCCTGGCAAGTTGTGGGGCCGAGCGGCCTCACCTCAGCCAGCCTCGTCCCTCACTGCTGGAGCCAGCTCAGAGCGACAGCGATTTCGTCAGCCCTGCTGAATGGCACTACCACCCTCCGGATCAGGGCCGCATGCGCGCTGAGCGGAAGCTGGCTGATGGCACGAAGCTGTTCGCCGGCGACCGTGGCGAGCGCTGGGTCCTTGGAAAGCGCGGGCTGAAAGCCGCGGCGCGGGTTGCCCCGGAGACGCTCATCAGCATCCTCCCCCACGGAGACGCATGGCTGTTCGTCGG
>JAUILJ010000194.1 GCA_030433055.1 Polyangia bacterium | reverse complement strand
AGAAATTTGTTTAAAAGAACATTTTTTAATGATGAAGAGTAAGAGGATTATTAGAACAAAAGAGCATTGTCTTAAAAACCATAAAGGCAATGTCGGCAATGCTAAAATGACTAGTTGTCAAATGAAAACTCGTGCAGGTCGTCGCTGTCTGTCAAAGGAGAAAAATGAAATAGGCAATCACGCTGGCCAAGAAGAAGAAGCTCCTCGCAGACTACGAAGCCCACGTCGCGCGCATGCTCGAGCTGGGTGGGATGCGTGGTTATGCGGCCAAGGCCGCTGCCAAAGACGTGCTGAAAATCGAGACCGCGCTGGCCGCGGTCTCCAAGACCAAGGTCGAGCGCCGTGATCCGAGGAAGCTCTACAACAAGGTGGATCGGGAAGGCGTCGAGAAGGCGGTGCCCCGCTTCGACTGGAAGAGCTATTTCACAGCCCTCGGTACTCCCGACCTGAAGGACATCAGCGTCACGAGCAAGGAGTTCTTCGCGGGCGTGAACGACCTGCTACCGAAGTTCAAGCCCGCGCAGTGGAAGAACTACCTGACCTGGCAGGTGCTCCACAGCATGGCGCCCACGCTGGGCAAGGCGTTCGTCGACGAGAACTTCAAGTTGCAGAAGCTGCTCACCGGCCAGGAGGAGATCGAGGCGCGCTGGAAGCGCTGCGTGGCAGCGACCGACGACGCCCTCGGCGAGGCGCTGGCGCAACCCTTCGTGGCGGAGCACTTTGGAGGCGACAGCAAGTCGGCCGCCGAGAGCTACGTCCACGCCATCGCCGCGGCCTTCGACAAGGAAGTCGACACGCTGGACTGGATGGACCCGACGACCCGCAAGCGCGCCAAGGCGAAGCTGGAGGCGATGGCGTACCTCATCGGCTACCCCAGCAAGTGGAAGAAATACGACTTCAGCGTGGGCAAGGACTTCGGGGCCAACGTGCTGGCCGCCGAAGAGTGGAAGCTGAAAGACGATCTCTCCCAGCTGGGCAAGCCCGTCGACCGAGAGCGCTGGGAGATGAGCCCGCCCACGGTCAACGCGTACTATCACCCCAACAAGAACCACATGGTGTTTCCCGCCGGAATCCTCCAGCCGCCCTTCTATGACGTGAAAGCCGGCGTCGCGGTGAACCTGGGCGCGATGGGCATGGTCGTGGGCCACGAGCTGACCCATGGCTTCGACGACGAGGGCTCGCAGTTCGACAAGGACGGCAACCTCAAGAACTGGTGGGAGCCACCCGTCGAGAAGACCTTCAAGGGCAAGACCTCATGCGTCGCCGATCAGTACTCGAGCTACGAGGTGCTGCCTGGCGTCAAGATCAACGGTAAGCTGACCCTGGGGGAGAACATCGCCGACATGGGCGGCTTGAAGCTGGCCTTCGCTGCCTACCGCTCTCTGCGCCAGGACGCTCCGGAGAAGGTGGAAGCCGATGGCTTCAGCGAGGACCAGCAGTTCTTCATCTCCAACGGTCAGATCTGGTGCGCCAAGTACCGCGAGGAAGCGGCACGCATGCAGGTGGTGAACGACCCGCACTCGGCTCCTCGCTTCCGCGTCAACGGGCCGCTGTCGAATTTGCCTGAGTTCGCCGCAGCCTTCGAGTGCAAGTCGGGGACGCCCATGAACCCGGAGAACCGCTGCTCCGTTTGGTGAGGCATTCCTGCTCCCCCGCTCCCCGGGGGAGCTAGCGTCCCGCATCCCTGGTGAAGCGCTTCGGGCTGCACAGGGGGGCGCGTGCTCTCGGCGCGTGCCCTTGACGTTTCGAAGAGCTGGACCAACCAGCTGCGGGATGATGGAGCACGAACGCACGAACGACGCGACTCACCCCCACACCCGCTCGCGGATGCTGATCACGGCGCTGCTGGCTGCTGCTTGTCTCGTGGGCTGCGGCGTGAATACCCGGGCCGCGATCAAGAACGGGGGGAGCGAGCCGATCAACGTGAAGTTGATGAGTGGTGACGACCAACACGAATACGGCTCTGTCGCGCCGAACACCACCTCCGAGTTCGAGAAGCTTGGCTTCGACGACTACGGAAACGTGACGCTGGAGAGCAACGGCAAGAAGGTGCCTGTGCAAATTCAGCCCGAGAAAGACAATACCGTCATGGTGAAGCCCGATGGCAGCACCGAGGTCGACGCCGTCTATAACGAAGACAACGAGTACTGGTAGTCAGTTGGTCAGACTGCAATGAGCATCTGTTGAGGCAGGGCTCAAGCTACTCGACAGCCGTTCGCGCACTCTCCAGATCGCGGGATAGACCCGCGAATGCTGGAGATGCTTGCAGATGGCGAACCGAAGTCGCGAAACACGATGGTTGTTCAGTGCGGGGCTGGTGGCGTGCCTGCTGCCCGGCGCCGCCGAGGTACTGGCGAACCCGAATGACCCAGCGTCGGCGAACGCGGAAAGGGTGGCGGCTGACGAGGCCGAGCCCATCGGGCGGGTACCGCTCGCCGTGCACCGCCGGGCTGCGCGCTACTTCGAGGCGATCCGTTCGACCTCGGACTCGCCTTGGTTCGACGCGCATCTCGCGGGTCACGCGACGCCCATGTTGCGCCCCGGCGTGCAAGGGACGGCCTACTGGGAGATCCCTGTGCAAGGCGCGAGAGGGGAGGCTCTCGGCTACCTGCTGCTCTCGACCGGGGAACATGATTTCCCCGTGGTCGGGGCTGCCAAGGGCGGGGAGCCGCCGAGCGTGCAGCTGGCCCGAGTCGCGGCGGCGCGGGGTGAGCGCGTGGCGCGGATCTGGTCGCCCGCGGCGTTCGTGTTCGTGGCGGAGAATGCTCGTGGAGACGAGATCGCGCGCATGGGAACGTTACCGGAGCGCATGGAAGGGGTCGACCCTTCGGTCATCGACCTGCCCGAGAGCGAGCGTCACGGGCTGAGCGTGGTGCAGCCTGGCGCTGAGCCCCGCGTGGAGTCGCCCGCGGCCCTCGAGGGTCTGTCGTTCGAGCCGTTTGCCTCCTGGGCCGAATACAAGCAGGTGATGGGCGGAGAGAGCCGTCTGGAGCAGGCCATCGTCGAGCGAAACGCTGCCCCGTTCTGGAAGGTCGAGCGTCAGGTGGAACGCACCGCCCAGGAGCTGTCGCTGGATGGTGCCGCGCGGATACAGATATTGGGCCGCGGCAAGGCGAGCTTCGAGGTCAGCGGTGAAGACGCCGAGCGCGTCGAGGTCAGCCGAGAAGTTGGTCGAGCGGGTGAGCAGTGGCTCCGCGTGCGCGCGCTGAGCGCGCCACAGAGCGGCGTCGGCGCCGTTCAGCTGAAGCTGCACTACGCGAGCGGGGAGCGGGAGCTTCTGGGCTTCGCGATCGCGCCCGTGCTGGGGGCACCGGCCAAGGGGTCGAAGGCGCTGCTGCCCGCCTCATGCAAGACGGTTGCGCTGCGCACATCGGTCAAGGGAAAATACTTGCGCGCCCTGGAGCGCAAGGGAGAAATCGACGCCCGCGCGGACAAAGTGGGCGTTTGGGAGACCTTCGACCTCACCCAGAAGTCCGATGGCACAATCGCGCTGCGCGGCGGGGCTGCCAATCGCTATGTCGCGGCGCTCGACGGCGGAGGCAAATCGCTCGCGCTTCACGGCGACGCGATTGGCGCTTGGGAGACGTTTCGCCTGGTGAGTCAGCCAGGCGGCACCTTCGCGCTCAGGGCCAGCAACGGCAAATACGTTTCCGCGAAGAACGGCGGAGGCGACATCGTGACGGTGGACCGCCCGGTGGCGTCAACCTGGGAACGCTTCCAGGTCGCCTGCAACCCGCCGAGCGCGCCCGTCTACTTTGCGGACTTCAAGGACGAAGCCACGGCCTGGCGATTCCAGCGAAAGTACAAGCAGCTGCATGGCAACACGGGGCCCAATCGGTCGCCTTGCGCCAGCGGCTGCGGCGCGACGGCGTGGGCCATGTTGCTGGGCTACGTCGACTATGCGGGCGCGCAAGGGATCTCGAAGTACAGGCCGTACGATCGCACCTACCTCAGCCAGGGTGGTCGGGGGCGGTTCGCAGTCAACGCCATCGCGCCGGAGTTCAACGATCGGGGCGTGGAGAACGTCACGGTCGAGATCCGCGATCTGATGAACGACTGGGGCGTCTCGGGCTGCTCGATGACCGGTGAACGCTTCACTCACCCATCGATCATGGCTCAGGCGAACCAGTACTTCTGGGGCCGGGTCCCGGGGCGAGTGATCGCCAACTACGACGGCCTGATGATCAGCACGGGGGCGGGCACGAACCAGGTGTTGCACACGCTGCGCACGCGGCGCCAGCCCATCGCGATTGGTATGCACAACCACTACCCGGTTGGCTTCGGTATCCGCAGCGTGACGCCTCGGCGCTGGGATCCTTCGGGAAACAAGTGGGTCACGGCTGGTTCCGCGGAGTGGATGGTGGACGCCAACTGGGGCTGGGGAGAGACCTTCAGCCGGTCCGTGCCGCTCTACTCGTGGCTCCAGGGGACGGTCGAGATGGCGCCTTACTCCCGAGTCACGCAGGTGGCCAAGGACTGCCACCTGCGAGGTCAATCCGGCGGTCCTGCCGGGCGCGTCGATCGCGACTACAAGTGCACCACCCAGCTCAAGAGCGACGAGCGCCACGTGGCGATGGAGGTCGCGGCCGAGGTGGTGATGCGCGACGTCGTGCCCGGCCTGCGCAGCAAGAACCAGAAGGCGTGTCTGCTGAAGTCCACGGACGTGCAGTGCGCGCCTTGCAACACCACGGACCGCTTGATCGCCCGCATGGACATTCGCAGCAAGACCCAGGGCTGCCCCTCGGACACCATCAACGAGCTGCGCTGAACCAGGACGCGCCAGCCGCTGCGCGAGGGCGCTCACAGGCTGTTCAAGAAGACCCACAGGGCCTGCTGTTCTTCGGGGGTGTAGGGGGTGAGGCCGGCACCGCTGTGCACGGCTGCGGTTCCCGGTCGCAGCTCGCTGACCAGGCGTCTCAGATTGCGCGCGCGTCCCGTCACGTAAAGGCGCGCGCGCCGTCCTACCCCCCACAGCGGTGAGATGCGATTGCCGTTGGGTGTGAAGCTCGCTCCGGTCCCCGTTTCCGAGAAGGCGGGGGCGCCGAAGGTCAACGGTTCGGTCACGGCGCCGCCGCGCCTCAGCCACGGCTCCAGCGCGCGCAGCTCACCGGGGCGCCGCATGGATGCCGCGGGGAGATGACAGCCGGCGCAATCGCGTGCGAAGAGACGCGATCCGCTGGCTCGCGTCGCGATCCATGCAGAGCCTTCGGAGTAGGCGAGGGGACCCGGGCGCGCAGGCAGGCTCATCAAGAAGCGTAACAGGGCTTCGCGGACCTCCCAGGCCGAGAGACTCACGGAGCCGTCGCGCACGCGGAGGCTGAGTGGCTGGTCCCAGTAGCCGCTGGCGCCCTCGCTCCACATGCGCTCATCGAGCCCACGGATGAGCCCCTCGAGCGCACGGGACAGGCTCTTGGCGCCGCCGGTGCTGAAGATCGGTCGCACGGCGCCGACCCCGGCGAGGCTACGCGTGATCTCCCAGCGTCGCTCGAGGAAGCCCGGGTGACGCCGGGCGTCGGTCTCGGTGTCCCAGTGACAGCTGTTGCAAGTGTAGGGCGCGCGTGACCCAGCGTTCTGTTGCCAGAGCGCGGTGCCGTAGAACAACCGCGCGCCCAGCTCTTCCAGGCCGGGGGGTGAACCAGGGCTCAAGTCTACCTGAACACGCGCCGCGCCGGGCGTTGCCGGGAGGTACCACAGCCGATCATCGAGTCGACTCACCCCCATGAACCCTTCCAGCGCTGGGATCAGCTCCGAGGGCGCGCCCGACACTGGGACTTCGCGCGGAGCCGCTTGCCCTGCGCCCAGCATCAGGACTCGATCGCTGCCGGTCAGCGCGACCGCCGTGGTTGGACCGAGAGAAGCAACGCTCGTCGGATCGGCGAGACCCAGCTGGCCTACGTCGAGGCGGCTGGTCCCGTGCAGTGTCCACTCGGCGCTCACTCGCGCGATGGATAGTTCGTGGCTCAGATGGCGGATCGGTCCCGAGCTGCGTCGCACCTGAGCGTCTTCCGGGCCCACGGCGTACAGGGCGCGCTGCTGGAGGTCGAAGGTCGCGTCTCTCAGCGGAGCGATCCTCGGAGACGAGTAGCGCCTATTGCCGCGCGGATCGTAAGTGCTGAGGAGGGGCCGGGAGGCGCTGAGCACGAAGCTACCGCCCCCGCCGAGGCTCCCGACGCGGTAACTGCCGGAAGGGATGGCGGCTCTGAACCGAACGCTTCCCCCGGGGTCCAGCGCGACCAGTCGTTGCTCCAGGTCATCGACGACCAGTATCCGGTCTGGCGCCACCTGAGCCAGATCGCGGTACCCCGCGCGATCTGACAATGCTGTGGGGAAACTGGGGCCGCGCACGGCGACCACGCCACCGGGTTCGCTGCGTCCCAGGCACAGCGTGCGCCCTCGGAACGCGCCGGAGCCCACCACGCAGCGCGTGGTCTCCCGGGGGCCGCTGCGCTCACCCCACCTCACGAAGCCGCGCTGGGGATCGAAGCGAAACCCCAGCTGCCGGCGATGCTCGCTCGAGAACACCCAGACAACGCCGTCCTCCAGGTAGAGCCCGGTGGGCTGAAATCGTGCGCCGCGAGGCGGAGCACTGACGGTCGCGATTTCCCCGAGCTCCCGTTCGAGGGCTTCGAGTCGCGGGAGGTAGGGTGACTCGACGTCCTGCACGCGCCGGGCGCAGCCCGTGGACAGCAGGAGCAGTGCGACCAGCGACGGCAGGAGGTGAGGCAAACGCGCCATCCCGCGGTGTCTTGAGACCAGCGTGGTTCCGGCGCCAGCGTGCACGCCGATGATCGATGCAGGAATGCACCAACGCGGGGAGCGCCGTCGGGCGCTCCCCGCGTCTCTGCTAGAGCGGCGGCATGCGCAACAGCTCGCCGATGTAGGCGGCGCCGAGGCGCCACTGGCCCTCGGTGCTCGCCAGGTCAAGGCGCCCAGCCGCCAAATCCGCGTAGGCCTCGGCGACCCTTGGCAGCTCGTCCGGCTCCCAGTCAGGGGCAGGAGCTGTGGCCAGGCGCAAGAACTCCGCGCCATATCCGAGGTACACATGGCGCCGGGCGCGCTCGATGTGTTGCGCCGATGGCGGCTCCGTCACAGACGCGTATCCGCGGAGTAACGCCTCTTGCGAGGGCAGGTCGAGCAGCAACAGGTTCACCAAGGTCGCGACGTCGAAGGCCGGATCGCTGAGGCCCGCGGTCTCCCAGTCCACGAACCGTACCCGCTGCCCATCGAACAGGATATTGGTGGGGTTCAGGTCCAGGTGGCACAGGCTCCGCGAAGCGCTGGGCGGAATATCACCCGCTCGCTCGGCAGCCAGCTTCAGGAAGCGGGGCCCCTCGACGCGCAGCGCTTCGAGGAGCTGTGTCGTGCGCGCCGTCGGGCACCGGTCCGCCAAGGATGGCGGCGGCTCGAGCTGGTGTAGGATCCCAAGCTGGCTGCCGATGTGGTTCAACACCGCCTGGCTCGTTGGCCCTCGAAGGGCCGCGATGAGCGGTTCGGCTGAGATGAACTCGGAGAGCATGGCTCGCCTCTCAGCGTCGACCGCGAAGACGGCAGGCGCTAGCCCAGCTTGCCCGGCGAGGTTCTGCAGCTCAGCGAGCTGGGAGAAATGCGCAGTGAACCGTTGCTCGGGCTGCACGCGGAGCGCGTAGCTCCGCGACCCGACGTCCACGCGGTAGGTGAGCGCTCCCGAGCGCCCGCCTTGGATCGGCGTGAGGCGGGGCGGCGAGTCTTCGGGGCCGATCGCCGTGAGTAGATCACGCGCGAGCGCCAACATGTCGTGGTTCATGGAGCCTCCAGGTCGGTCCGCTCCGCTGACGGGACCTCGAGGTTCATCCAGGAACGCTCAGTCGTGGGTTGCGGGGTGTGCGGCGACTTTCAGCGGAGAAGGCAGCCCCGGACCACCTCGAGCCTCGAGTATAGGCCCCAGCTCGCCCGCGTCGAGCCCCGAGCCACAAGCTGCGGCCGCGCGCGCTCACCGGCGGGGGTGACTGGCGCCGAGACCTGGGCGTCTTAGAGTCAGCGCGTGCAGCTCTCGATTCTCGAACTCGGCCGCGTGCGCGAAGGCTCCGACCGTCGCGCCGCGCTGGACGCCGCTCGCGATCTGGCTCGCCACGCCGAGCAGCTCGGCTACGCGCGATTCTGGGTAGCCGAGCATCACAACATGCGCGGCGTGAGCACCGCGGCCACGCCGGTGGTGATCGCTCACATCGCCGGTGGTACGGAGAAGATCCGCGTCGGCGCCGGCGGAGTCATGTTGCCCAACCACACGCCGTATGTGATCGCCGAACAGTTTGGCACGTTGGCCGAGCTGTTCCCCAATCGCATCGATCTGGGCCTCGGGCGCGCGCCTGGCACCGATCAGCTCACCCTGCGCGCGCTCAGACGCGACCCTCGAAGCGCCGACCGTTTCCCGGAGGATGTGATCGAGCTCCAGCACTACCTGGAGCCCACCCGCGAGGGGCAGGCAATCGAGGCGGTTCCCGGCTCAGGCACCCGCGTGCCGCTGTGGATCCTTGGCTCGAGTCTGTTTGGCGCGGAGCTGGCCGCGAAGCTGGGCCTGCCATTTGGTTTTGCCTCCCACTTCGCGCCTGGAGCATTGATGGATGCGCTCGACGTCTATCGGAGCGGCTTTCAGCCATCCAGGGCCCTGAGCGAGCCGTATGCCATGGCCGGCATCAACATCGTCGCTGCAGAGACCAACGCCGAGGCTCGGCGCCTGGCCACGACCCAGCAGGTGAGCGTCACCCACCTGATCCGCGGCGAACGCGGGCTCTCTCAACCGCCCATCGATGACATCGAAGGCTACTGGAGCCCGGCTGAACGCGCTCACGTCATGCGGATGCTGAGCTGCAGCGTGGTGGGGGACGCTGACAAGGTGCGTGCCGGGATGCAGCAGTTCGCCGAGCGCACCGGGGTCCAGGAGCTGATGATCGTCTCCGACGTCTTCGAGCCGTCTGCGCGCTTCAGGTCTCTGGAGATCATCGCCGAGAGCGCCCGAACGCTTCCCTGAGGAATCGCTCGGGCGCTGTCTACTCGGCGTGCTTCGATCGCCTCAGGCCAGCTCGATCAAGCCTGCCGCGCCCATGCCACCACCGATGCACATGGTGACGATGCCGCGCTTGCCGCCTCGACGCTGTAGCTCCGGGATGATGGTAGCGACCAGCTTGGCGCCGGTGCAGCCCAGGGGGTGGCCCAGGGCGATCGCTCCACCATTGGGGTTCAGCTTCTCGTCGGGGATCCCCAGCTGGCGCTGGACGTAGACCGACTGGGAGGCGAACGCCTCGTTCAGCTCGATCACGTCGATGTCCTTCATGGACAGACCGGTCTGCTTGAACAGCTTGGTGACCGCGGGCACTGGGCCGATCCCCATGATGGCTGGGTCGCAACCCACGGTGGTGAAGTGACGGAACCACGCCTTGGGCTTGAGGCCCAGGGCTTCGGCTTTTTCCTTGGTCATCAAGAGCGCCGCTGCGGCGCCGTCGCTGAGCGGCGAGCTGTTGCCCGCCGTCACGCTGCCGGTCGTGCTGAACACCGGGCGCAGACCCGCGAGGCCCTCCGTCGTGGTGCCAGCACGCACGAGTTCTTCCGTGCGGAAATTGAACTCGTCGTGCTTGCCGTCCTTGTAGCGCACGCCCTTGACGGTGACGACCTCGCTGTCGAACTTGTTCGCCTTGATCGCCGCGACGGCCTTCTCGTGGCTCTTGGCCGCGAAGGCGTCCTGGTCCTCACGGCTGATCTCGAAGCGCTTGGCTACGTTCTCTGCCGTGATGCCCATGGGCGTGTAGGTGGTGGGCATGGTCTCCATGACTCGCGGCGAAGCGCTGATCTTGAAGCCCGTCATGGGCACCATGCTCATGCTCTCCACGCCACCCGCCACGACCACTTCGTAGGAACCGAGGGCGAGGGCACCTGCCGCGAGCGCCATGGCCTGGAGGCCGCTGGAGCAGAAGCGGTTGATGGTCATGCCGCCGCTGTCGACGGACAGACCACCTAGGAGCCCAGCGGGCCGCGCCACGTTGAGGCCTTGCTCGCCCTCGGGCATCGCGCAGCCGAGCACTAGATCCTCCACCAACTCTGGCTTCACGCCGGGGTTGCGTGCGAGGAGTCCCGCGATGACTTCCCCGGCGAGCTCGTCGGGGCGCTTGTTCGCGAGGGAGCCTTTGTGCGCGCGGCCAACCGCTGAGCGCACGGCATCGATGATTGCAATGTCTGCCATGGTCTTGTGTCCTCTCGCTTCAGTTCCGCAGGGGTTTGTTCTTCATCAGCATGTGCTGCATGCGCTCTTGGCTCTTCTGCTCGCCGCACAGGCTGAGGAAGACCTCGCGCTCCAGGTCGAGCATTTGCTGCTCGGTGACCGGCGCTGCCGCGCCGCCCTGACCGCCACACAGCACGTAAGCCAGCTTGCGTGCGATGAAGCCGTCGTACTCGGTGGCGAAGCCACCAGCGACCAGGGTGTCCACGAGCATGCTGATGGTGGCGATCCCGCTCTCACCGAGCAGCTTGTGAGCACGCGGCGCGGGCGGGTGGTAGCCTGCCTCGGCCATGGCGATCGCCCGGCGCTTCGCTTCGTAGAGCTGCCGCGCCTTGTCGTAGCTGATGCCATCTCCCTGGCGGAAGTAGCCGTACTGCTGGGCCATCATCGCGCTGGTCGCGACGTTGGCCATGGCGATGTTCTTGAACACCTGAGCGACCAGCGGGTCGATGATCACATCTGCGCCTTCGGGGATGTTCTCCAGC
>JAUILJ010000193.1 GCA_030433055.1 Polyangia bacterium | reverse complement strand
CGCGGCGACCATCGCCTTGAGCTTGGCGCTCTTGGTGATCGCCGGGGGCTTCATGAAATCCAGCACGATGCGATCATCCTGAGCCTCGACGAGCATCGCCGGGCGCTTGGGCATGAACGCCGCGAGGTTGCCGGGCTTGCTCAGGTCCAGCGCTCCACTCTTGAGCAGCGTGGCGACGGGGGATGCGCCGTTGTCGTCGAGCACCTTGGCGGTTACGTCGTCGAGGCGGATTTCGAACCGGAGCTCGGCTTCGTTGAGGCTCACCCGGTCGATGAAGATCACCGCGCCTGCTCGCACTGTGGCACCCATCTCTGTGATCGTGGCAGCGACCCGAATCCCCGGAGGTACGGCTTCAACGCTGACGTCTTTCGGCGCCTTCGGCCCCTTGGCCTGTCCCGCGAGCCAGCGCAGCGCGTCGAGGGGCAGCCCGAAGCGGAGCGCCACGGCGTTTTTCGCCGCCCGCATCAACTCCGCTGGGTGACGTTTTAGGTATCCAGTTGCAGCCCCGAACATCGCCAACTTGTCAGCCATTGTCGGGGGAGTATAAGGCACGGTCTCCTCGCAACGGGCGAGGATTGTTTAGAATGCTCGCGGGACGCGATGCCTGTGGGCGTCACCCCAGCGCCTCTCAACGCCCTTGCTCTTCTGGGGCGGACCCTATCGCGCCAGCTCGACGCAGCTCGATGGATCAGCCCTCTGAGAGGCCCTGACGAGCCTGGGTGAGGTTCGCTCCAGCCCAAACTGGAGCGTTCTTCGAGGCGAAATTCGCTCTCCCGCGAACCACCACCACTCGCGCGTCCCTGGACGCGCAGGCGCGCGACAACGCAGTCGTTGCTGCGTGCGACTCGAACTCTCGGACCCGCGACCGCGGCCCGAGCCGGAGGCCCCACCGTGTACAAGCAAATCACCATCTCTCCCACCGAGGTTCACGACACGCTGCGTCGCCACATGCTGGTCGATGGCTATCCGATGGTGGTCGATCTGGAGCGAAGCAAGGGCTCCATCGTTCGCGATGCGCGCACGGGCAAGGAGTATCTCGATTTCTTCAGCTTCTTCGCGTCGAACCCCATCGGCCTGAACCACCCCGGAATGGCTGACGATTCGATCCGTGATCGGCTGGCTCGAGCGGCGGTGACGAAGGTCAGTAACGCAGACTATTACACGTCGTTCATGGCGGAGTTCGTCGCCACGTTGGAGCGTACCGCCGCGCCGCCGGAGCTGCCGTACTACTTCTTCGTCGATGGCGGCGCGCTCGCCGTGGAGAACGCGATGAAGACCGCGTTCGACTGGAAGGTGCGAAAGAACCTCGCGCAGGGCAAAGGCGAACTGGGCTCGCAGATCATGCACCTGCGTCAGGCCTTCCATGGTCGCTCTGGGTACACGCTGAGCGTGACGAACACCGATCCGATCAAGACCAAGTACTTCCCGCAGTTCGACTGGCCTCGAATCGACAACCCGGCGATCCGTTTTCCCCTGGACGCAGAGAACCTCGCGGCGACCGAAGCCGCCGAGCAACGAGCGTTGGCTCAAGCTCGGCAGTACTTCGCCGAGCGCCCCGATGACATCGCGGCCATCCTGCTCGAGCCGATTCAGGCCGAGGGCGGTGACCATCACTTCCGTGTGGAATTCCTCAAGGCGCTCAGGGACCTGGCTGACGAACACGAAGCCCTGTTGATCTTCGACGAGGTGCAGACCGGCGTTGGCCTGACCGGGAGCTGGTGGGCGTTTCAACAGTTCGGGGTCATTCCAGACATCGTGTGCTTCGCGAAGAAGATGCAGGTGGGGGGCATCTTCGTCAGCCAGCGTATCGATGACGTCGAGCAACACGTCTTCAAGCAGTCGTCGCGCATCAACAGCACCTGGGGCGCGTCGCTGGTCGACATGGTGCGGTGCACGCGGATCCTGGAGATCATGGAGGCGGACAACGTGCTCGAGAACGTGCGACTGCGCGGTGAGGAGCTGCTGAACGGCCTACTGGCAATCCAGAACCGCTTTCCTGACCGCATCAGCAATGCACGCGGGCGGGGCCTGATGTGCGCTATCGACCTGCCGGATGCTGAGACCCGCCAGAAGGTGATCCGGGCGGCGTTCGAGGACGGCATGGTGGTGCTGCCCTGCGGTACGCACACCGTGCGGTTCCGTCCGACACTGACGGTGAAGCCAGAGGTGATCGCCGATGGCGTCAAGCGCCTGGAGCACGCGATCACGACGGTGCTGGCGAAGTAAGTTCTTCTGGTCCGGACTGGACCAGCCGCTATGCTCAGCAGCTCGTCTTCGGACGAGCTGCTGTCGCCCGGAGAGAATCGAGTGCACTGCCCCAAATGTCGTTCGGAGCTGATCGAAGTGGAGTACGCCGGTGTCACCGTCGACCGCTGTGAGGCGTGCGCCGGGATCTGGTTCGATGCGCTCGAGTTGGATGCGCTGCTGAGGGCGAAGGGCGCGGAGAAGATCGACTCCGGCGACGCCCGGCTCGGCAAGCAGCACAACACCCACGACCGCATCAAGTGTCCGCGCTGTACGACTCAGATGCTGCGGATGGTCGACCCCGGCCAGCCCCATATTTGGTTCGAGCAATGCTCGGCCTGCGGCGGGTCCTTCTTCGATGCGGGCGAGTTCCGTGACCTCAAGCAGCACACCATCAGCGACTTCTTCAAGCGCCTGTTCGCCAAGCCGCGCATGTGAGGCACGGGCCCTCGTCGACGCCGCGGGGCTGGGTACAAAACACGAAAGGCCGGCCCGGGTACCCGGGTCGGCCGTGACGTCGAGGGGAGCGTTGCTCAGCCTTCGGGCTGAGCGGCGGGCTCCGCCTTGGGCGCCTTGCGCTGCAGTGCCTCTTCGAGGCCAATACGCTCGCGCTTGCGGCGCTTGAGTCGCTTGCCCTTGAGGCCGTGGGTGAGCCACTCGTGACGGAGGCGGATGTTCCAAAGCTTTGCCATGTAGAGACTTCCTAGCTGCAAGAGGCGGGGAGTGCGCTGAGGCAGCGACGAGGCTCCTCACCCCCGAAAAACGAAAAGGGGCGTTCTCATAGCCAACGCGAGGGCCTCGCGCAAGCACTCTCAGCGGTGAGAGCGGCTGGCGGATCGCGTGGCGCACCTGATCGGGTCAGTGGGTCGGCGTTTGTGACGGGGCCACGGCTTTTCCGACTTCGACGATTCGTGCATTCGCCCAGACCCGGGGGCGCACTAGACTGCGTGCACCGTGGTTGGTGTCTCCCATGCGCCCCATTTCCCCGAGGTGGGTCAGATCGTGCGCTCGCCACGTGGCTGGGGCTATGAGGTGCGCGCCCACATCGGTGGAGGGCACTTCGGTGCGGTGTTCGACTGCCATGGCCCGTTCGATCAGCCGTTCGCGCTCAAGGTGATGATGCCGGCGAATCGCCCCTACGCGCAGGTGCGCCGGGAGTGGCTGGAAGAGGCGCGACGGCTCTGGCAGCTCAGGCACCCAAACATCGTCTACGTGCATGACTACTTCGAGCTCGAGGGGCTGTTCTACCTCGTGCTGGAGCGCTGTGATCACAGCCTCGAGGACATGTTGGGGCAGCGGCTGACCGATCGCCTGGTGATCCAGCTGAGCCGACAGCTCCTGTTCGCGATGCAATATCTGATCGATCACGAGATCGTGCACAACGATATCCATGCGGGAAATATCCTGATCGTGCACGGTAAGGAGCCGGTGCCGAAGTTCAGCGACTTTGGCATCGCGCAGGACTTGTACGGTCGCTCCGGCGTGCGCCCGCCCATCGTGAACAACCGCATCATGGCGCCGGAGGTGGCGCTGGGGGGCTACTCCACCGCGCAGAGCGACCTCTACCAGCTCGGCCTCTTGATGTTCGGGATGTACACCGGCCAGCCCCCACTGGACCTGGAGGCCGGGTACGACGAAGTGATCCGCCAGATCCGTGACGGCGTGCCGCGTCGCCGCGCGGAAGCGCTGGGGTCGCCGCTCGGCACCGTCATCAGCATCTTGCTGCGACGTCACGAACAATACCGCTTCAACTCACCGGCGCAGGTCTGGGACGAACTGAGGAAGCTGGAGGCCTGGCAGGGCCCCACCAACAGCCAGAACGGTTTGTTGCCTCCGGTCGAAGCGCAGCCCGAAGAGGACTCCGGTCCGCTGTCTCAGCGGCCCATGATTCGCCAGAGCGGCCTCACTCAACGCAGCCTGCCTGCCGTGAAATTGGCGGGAGACGCGCCGCTGCCGTCGAGCCCTCTGAGTGCATCCCCACCGACCCCGCGCACCGAGGAGAGCGAGGCAGCCAGCGCCCGGGGCAATACGTGGCGACCCCCTGAGGCCGAGGAGAAAGCGCCCAAGACGCCTCGGGAACTGCCCCCGCCAACACCGCGCGATCCAGCGCTCTCCGATCCAGCGCTCTCCGATCCCGAGCTGTCGGAGCCGCTGGCGGCGCGGGCGCCGTTCGCCAGTCAACCGGATCCTCCGCCACAGACTCCGCGTAGCCCCGAAGTGGACGAACCACCCCCGCTCACCCCGCGTATCGAGTAGGTCGACGCGGCTGGGCGCCATGGATGGCAGTTTGGTGGGGAGTCAGGGGGCGACGCAGAAGTCGAACTGCGCCGTGTCCGTGTCCGCGCCCATCGTCACCGTGATCGGCACCGCCCAGTAGCCGGCCATCTGGAGGTAGACCGGCTTGAGCTCGTACATGCCGTCGCCCATGTCCGTCACCACCGTGGTCTGCGTGCTGCCGTGGCCATGCTCAGGCATGTTGGGGTTCACGCCGAGGGTCGCGCCCACCACGTTGTTGCCCTGAGCGTCCTTCACGTGGACCATCCAGGTGTTGTCCTTCTTAGCGGGGGGTGCGGGATCCGCGTCCATCAGCATCACCTCGAACATCCCCTTGCTGCCCATCTTCGAGAGCCCGACGGAGTAGGTGTCGGTCGCGTGGGTGCACTTGTACTCCGACCCGGTGCCACCGGAGCCGTCGTTGCCACTCGAGTCACTGCTGCAGCCCGCCAAGAGCAGCCCGCTGGTGGCCAGAGCCAGGAGCAGCCGCGAGGCGATGCGGGTGCTTCGCTTCACGCTACGCCCGAGGGCGCGCGCCGCGTGATTCGTTGAGCCAGGCATAACTCAACCCTACGCTGAATCCGGGTACGGGGTTACCCCGCGGCAGGCATTTTTCGGCCGTTCGGTGCGGATTTCTGGTGACTCGTGCGGAGCAGCGCTCACAAATCAGCCCAAAACAAGCCGATCGGTGCTCACGGCAGCCAGCGGACGCGATAGAGCTTCCGTTTCCTAGCTCGTTGCCGCTCGTGCGGGGGGTGAGGAGCGCCTGCGGGCAGCTACTTCTGCTGGGGCACGCTGGTCACGCAGCGCGCCAAGACCCCGGCGAGCTCACGTTTGCTGCCGAGTTGCGGATCATCGCTGGCCTCGAGCGTCCACTCCACCGTGCTCGTGCCATCGCTCGTGATGTCGAACGTAGGCACCTTCTGTTTCACGGCGGAATCGAGGTGGCCGCTCTGCACCAAGTCGTCCAACACATCGAGCCCCATGGGCCTCAGGCGCACCAGCACCGTCACCCGGTCTGGCATCGTGTCCAGCTGATTGGGGGACGACTCGGCGCGGGGGTAGCGCCGTTTGACGTGGGTCGCGAAGTAGTCAGGATCCGAGCGATCGAAGGTGAGGGGGCCCGGGATGGTGGTGCTCTCGAGCTTCACGATGTCCCAGAACATGTGCACCGGCTGATCCGCGGCGTCGAAGGCGAAATCGCGGAGCTGCCACAGGTCTGGGTCTACCAGATCACTCACGGCGGTCTGAGCGTCCACGACGCCGCTCTCGTAGATCGGCGTCCCGGCGCTGAACGCGCGCACCTCGACCCAAGCGCGACGGTCCTGGCTTGCTCCCGTGGGGAAACGGTGGCCGGCGCTGACGTTCTCCAGCGTGACCTCCATCACGGCGCCGTCGACCAGCTGCGCCACGCAGACCTCGGCGCGCAGGGTGTCGTTCAGTTCCTGCTGAATCAGCTCCCGTTGAGTGTCCGTGTTCGGAAAATCAGTCAACGCGACGTCGACGGCGGGGAAGCTGTGAGCGTGCACTCGGCGCTTCTTCACGCCTTTCGCGTCCGCCGCGATGCCGTCTCGCCCGGGCATGTGGCAACTCGCGCAGCTGAGCCCGCCCTGGGCTGGATCGTTGCTGAAGAGGCTGTCCTGCCATTCGGCAAAGGTGCGCTCCAGCGCCACCTCTGCGGCTCCAGGCGGCGAGGGGACGACGATGTCGTGACAGCTCCCGCAGGTACTGGCGCTGGTCTGGGAGTTGCCGTCCAGCAGCTCGCTGTACTCCGAGTGGTGAGCCGAGTTTTCCACCGGATCGCCGATCGGGCCGCGCATGGTCTGGTCGAAGGCGATGCGCAGTGGGTTGTTGTGGGTGTCCTCGACCGCCTTCGTGTTGTGGCAGAAGTAACAACCGACGCCGAGCAACTCGTCCGGCAGCTCATCCAGGTTCAGGCCATCGGTCGTCGCGCCCACCGCCACGGCGAGCGGCGCGTGGCAACCCACGCAGAAGTCGCCCAGCTTGCCGCCGGTCTCTTCCTGACCGCGCTTGTTCATGGCGCGGAACACCGGGTCCTTGGCCGCGTACGCGTGCATGCTGCCCGACCACTCGTCGTAGTGGCCGCTGTGGCAGGTCTTGCACGTCTCGGGCTTCATCAGCTCCTGAACGGAGAGCTTGTCTTCCGCCGGGTCGTCGGAGCTGCAGCCTCCGAGCTGAGCGCTCGTTGCCAACACGACGCTCAGCCCCAGCAGTAGCGTGGTACGGGTTGTTCTCTTGCGGAGTTCAGTCACGGCAGGGCTCCGTCGCGGATCCAGGTGGCGATGGTGCAGCGCTCGTTCTCGGGCAGCGGGTCTCCTGGGGGCATCACCGAGCTCCCCGGGTGCTCCAGACGTACCATGATCAGACTGCACTCCGGATCCCCAGGTACTACCCGCGGATCATCGGGATCGAGCAGCAGACTGTAGGCCTCGTCGATGTCTTCCAAAGCCAGGCCCGCTCGGTGTCCTTCGTTGGAGTGACAAGAGGTCCCGGGCTCTGCGCAGGTGACGGACAACGTCCTGCGGTGGATCTCGCTGAAGATCGGCTGATAGAGCAAGCTGCAGTTTTCATCCAGGGTGACGCAGCGGGGGAGCGGTTCCGGCTCTTCCTCCGTGGGACCGCAAGACTGAAGCACGGCCAGGCTCAGCGCTGCGAAGACCGTGAAGCGCAGCGCAAGACGACTGGAACGTGACGACGAATGGAAGCGCATTTCAAAGCGACAGAGGACTCGGCCCGCGGCGCTGCAAACCGACGAGGATCCACTCGGGCGTACGGCCGTTGAGCAGCTTGGTCAAGCCCCGAACCAGTCGCGTCGCGGGCGAAACCGGAGCCGGCGACGGTTCTCAATCGCCTGGCGTGGCGCGTAGGCCCGGCCGCTTGTGGACTGTGCTCACGCACCTTTCGGGTATGCTCGCCGCTCACGGCGACGAGCACCTGGGGCGCACGTCACCGGCTGGCCCTGGGGGAGCCGCGCCGTGAAGGACCCTGTTGCCCGCGCGCCGCTGGCGCGAAATCAGATTGAGGGAGGAACTCGCAGCCCATGACCGACACCATCGTTGCCCGCCTATTCGAGCAAGCCAAGAAGCGGGGCGCCGCCCCGGCGTACTTCGCGAAGGAGCAAGGGAGCTGGAAGAAGACGAGCTACGCCGACTACGCCGACCAAGTGAAGACAGCCGGCAAGGCGCTGATGGCGCTCGGGCTGGGGAAGGACAGCAAGGTCTCCATCCTCGGCTTCAATCGCCCGGAGTGGGTGATCTTCGACCTCGCAGCGATGGCCATCGGCGGCGCTCCCGCGGGGATCTACACGACGTGCTCGCCGGTCGAGGTGCGCTACATCGTCGACCACTCAGAGTCGCCCGTGGTGCTGCTCGAGAACGTCGACCAGTGGAAGAAGATCGAGGCCGAGAAGGCCAACATGCCGCTGCTCAAGTACGCCGTGATGATGCGGGGCGTACCCAAGATCGACGACCCGATGGTGCTCAGCTGGGAAGAGTTCCTGGCCAAGGCCGAGGGGGTGAGCGATGACGACTTCTTCGCGAAGGTGCACGCCCTCGAGCCCAATCAGCTAGCTACCTTGATCTACACGTCGGGCACCACCGGTCCGCCGAAGGGCGTGATGCTGAGCCACGAGAACCTGGCCTGGACCTCGAAGGTCGCGGTGGAGATCAACGACACCCGCCCCAGCGACTGTTCGGTGAGCTACCTGCCGCTCAGCCATATCGCCGAGGCGATGTTCACCATCCACGCCCCGATCACCTCGGGTTCGCATGTGTACTTCGCCGAGAGCATCGACGCGCTACCGGACAACCTCAAAGAAGTACAGCCGACGGTGTTCTTCGGAGTTCCTCGGATCTGGGAGAAATTCCATGCGGGAATTGGAGCCAAGCTCAAGGAAGCAAAGGGCGTAAAGAAGAGCCTGGTGGAGTGGGCGCGCGGGGTCGGGACGCGAGCCAGTGCGGTGAAGATGCGCGGGGAGACCCCGAGCGGCTTGCTCGGAGTGCAGTACAAGCTTGCCCACAAGTTGATCTTCTCGAAGCTCAAGCCAGCGATCGGCCTCGGCCGCGCGCGAGTTTGCGTAAGCGGCGCCGCGCCGATCTCCAAGGAGATCCTCGAGTTCTTCGCCAGTCTCGACATCATCGTGCAAGAGGTCTACGGGCAGAGCGAAGACACCGGCCCGACGAGCTACAACCTGGTCAACCGCGCGCGGTTCGGCACCGTGGGCCCGGTGCTGAAGGGCTGCGACGTGAAAATCGCGGAGGACGGGGAGATCCTCGTCAAGGGTCCCAACGTGTTCCTTGGCTACTTCAAGGACCCCGACGCCACGGCCGCCACATTGATCGACGGCTACCTGCACTCCGGCGACCTCGGGGAGATCGACAAGGATGGCTTCTTGCATATCACCGGCCGCAAGAAGGACATCATCATCACGGCGGGCGGCAAGAACATCACCCCCAAGAACATCGAGTCAGCGATCAAGAACGACGAGCTCGTGACGGAGGTGGTGGTGATCGGTGACCGACGAAAGTTCCTGAGCGCGCTGATCACGGTGGACCCCGACGCAGCCAAGCAGGTCGACGCCAGCGCTCCGGCGCACGAGTCGAGTGCCGTACGGCAACACCTGCAGAAGGTGATCGACGAGGTCAACTCACAGGTGGCCAAGGTGGAGACGATCAAGCGCTTCAAGGTGCTGCATCGCCAGCTCAGCATCGAAGACGGCGAGCTGACGCCCACGCTCAAGGTGAAGCGCAACAAGGTGAACGAGCACTTCGCTGACGAGATCGAAGCCATGTACGCCGAGTGAGCCCTAGTGGGCCACTTGGCCACTCCACCCGTCGCGCGAGAGCGGACATGCCTCGAGGCCACCACCCGCTTCCCACGACTGTTCCCTCAGTCCCACTCCACGTAGTGAGTGCAGTCGTACCCCGCTTCGTTCGTGGTCGCGCTGGTGCGCACGTTCTTGCATCCCATCGCACCGAACACCGCGGGCTCGGAGCTGATCACGAAGCGACACAAGATCGGATGGTGCGTGCGCCACCCCGCGATCCGCCAGAGGATCTTCTTGGGGCCGACGAGCTTTGCGTCGACGTCGCCGGTGTCGAAATGCAGCGCCCAGAGCTTTTGCGCGTGGATTACGTACTGGTTCGGGCTCAGGAACAGGCGAATGAAGAAGCGCTTGTAGACGCTGCCGAGGTTCGCCTCCATCAGTCGCTGGGTGGCCTCGGCGATGGCCCGATTTCGCTCCCGCTCGGCGCGCCCGTCGAACAGCGCCTCCAGCAAGAGGATCGCAAGCTCACCGTCGTACCAGGACGCAGCAAGCACTCCGAGCCCAGGTCGATCAGCGCTCAGCAGCCCGGCGTAGCGCGCTGGCAGCTTCGCGAGAGCGGAGACCAGTGGCTCTCGACCCCAGTTCTGTTCGACCCAGGTCACGAACTCACGCAGCGCCGCGCCCTTGATACGCCCCCGAGGGTGTGTTCCGTCCAATCCCACCACGCGACTCGTCAGCATAGCTGCAATCCTCGAAGGCCACGGAGCCCTTCTAAGGGTCCTTGGCTTGGGCATCCGGCGCCGAACCCCGCACGCAAGCGCCTGTCTGGCTGGCGGTCGATCCACGGCGATCCTACAGTGGGAGCGTCGATGCCTCGTTCTGACAGCGCCCCAGGCCTCATGAGTCGCTTGGCTCCCTTCCGCGGGGGATCGACCTTCGCTCGCCACATACGTGGAGGTTCGCCGATGCTGGGGGGGAGGCGGCACCGCGCTGCACCGCTCTGGGTGTTCGTGGCGTCGCTGGTGGCGCTCGGCTGTGACGCGGATCTCAGCCCCTGCGCCCGCACCGAGACCGCGCAGGACGGCACTCCGAGGGTCACCCTGTGGGTGGACTGCAAAGACGAGCAGGCGGCGCAGCTCATCGCCGTTCGGGTGACGCCCAAGGAGCCGTTGAGCGACGCGGGAACTGACTCGGCGGCTGACGGCGGCGACGCTGGAGGCCCAGCGCCCGAGCTGACTGAGGAAGCGTGGCGCGTTCAGAGCCCAATCGAAGACGGTACCGATTTTTTCTATGTGGAATATGGAGTGACGCCTCGAGGCTGGGACACCCTGGTCGCTCCTCACTCCCTGGTCAGCGGTCAGCGCTATGAAGTGGAGTTTCTGGCGAGCGACGTCGGGAGCCTGAGCTTCGACTTCAAGGCGCCTTGACCGGGAGATCTGGGTCTTGC
>JAUILJ010000192.1 GCA_030433055.1 Polyangia bacterium | reverse complement strand
ATCGTGAGGCCCCACCAGAACGCCACCAGGTAGGAGTGGAAGAAGTGCGCGAAGCCGTCGCCAGCCATGGCGCCGAGCGCTGCCGCGCCGCCGAGCCCGACGACAGCCATCCCGCCGCCGACCTTGAGCAGCGTGCCGCTCAGATCACCCATGCGGATGTTCTCGCCGGACGGGCCATGGTCGCCCCCGTCCTTCGCTCCGCCGTGACCGCCGGAGCCCTTCTCGGCTTTCTTCGGCTCGGCTTTCTTGGCCGCCTTGCTCGCCGCAGCCTTCGGCTCCTCCTTCTTGGGAGCGGGCTTCTCAGCCGCAGCCTTCGGCTCCTCCTTCTTGGGAGTGGGCTTCTCAGCCGCAGCCTTCGGCTCCTCCTTCTTGGGATCCTCTTCTGGCTCAGACGCCGAATCCTCGGTGTCTTCGTCCTCGTCGTCTTCGTCTTCGTCGTCGTCCTCTGCCGCGGAAACGGGCTCGGACTTCGGCGCCTCAGACTTCGAGCTCGTCTCTTCGGGCTCGGTCTGCTTGACGGTCTTGCGGGGCTTCGCCTTCTTGCTGGCCATGTCGATATCCGTAACTACTTGAGCGAGGCGATCTCGCTAGGAGACAGGTCTTTGGTGGTGGCGTTGCGAGTACGCTGAAGCGCACGCACGTAGAGGATGATCGCCCAGCGATCCTCGGGGTCGATCTGAGGGCCGTACGCCGGCATGTTCCGGACGCCGTGGGTGATGCTGTTGAAGAGCTGCCCGACGGGTTGCTTCATCAGGTTCGGATCCGTGATGTCGGAGGGGGGAACCCAGCCGTCGACACCTGCTCCGATCGCCTCCGCCCGCTGGGCGACCATGCCGTCGCCCTTGCCCTGAAGGCCGTGGCAGGGGGCGCAGAAGATGTCGAAGCGCTGCTCGCCACGCTTCATCGTTGCCTCGCTGACCTCGACCTGATTCGGGAACGTGCGCGCCCAGGTGTTGCCGGACTTGCCACGGTAGAAGTGGTCGTCCTCCTGGAGGTTTCCACGGGCCACGGTGCCCTCGACGAAGGGCCTGTCTGCTCGGCGATCGTCGAAGAAGGTATTGACCCGCTGCGCCTTGTACTTGGTCTGCCAGTCCATATCCGGAACGATGTGGATGCGGGGACTGCGGTTGTGGGACTCGCGAGCATGAGCAGCGAGCGCAAACGGGATGATGGCTGCGGCGGTGAGCACGACGAGCGCATAGATGATTCCGCGCGGCAGCTCGGCGGGAGTCTGGTCGTCGTCCATCAACGGCTCGACCACATCCGCATGCTCAGCGAGCAGTGAAGTGACTTCCTCGGCGTCGTACTTCGGGTCGCTGGCCTCGATCAGCAGGAAGAACTTGTCGTCCGTCACCCGCTCGAAGCGCTCCTTGAGATCCAGGGGGTGGGAGGGGTGAGGCAACTTGTTCAGCGCCAACATGCCGCCCAGCGTCGTCAACGCGCTCAGGAGCACGGTGAGCTCGAACATGATCGGCACGTTCGCGGGGATCGACCAGAACGGCTTGCCGCTGACAATCCACGCGTAGTCGTGGGCGTTCGTCCACCACTGCAGAGTGATCGCCGTAGCGAGCCCGGTGAGGCCTGCACCCAGGACCAGCCAAGGCAGGATCGTGGGCTTGATGCCCATCGCCGGGTCAATGCCGTGCACCGGGAACGGCGTGTACGTGTCCCACTTCTTGAAACCAGCGTCGCGAACCTTTTTGCAGGCTTCGATCAAGACCGCTGGATCCGAGTACTCAGCCAAGATGCCGTAGACCGGCGTCTTCTTGGTGGTGCTCTTGTCCTTCTTCTCGCTCATGACTCTAGTCCTCGAAGGCCCGACTCAGTGGTGATGATGCATGTGATGGTTGTAGTGGATGGCCTTCACCTCAGACATCGCCACCATCGGCAGGTACCGGCAGAACAGCAGGAAGAGGGTGAAGAACAGGCCGAAGCTTCCGATCAAGGTGATGAAGTCGACCTTGGTCGGGATGAAGTAACCCCAGTTCGAGGGGATGAAGTCGCGGCTCAGTGAGGTGCAGACGATGACGAAGCGCTCGAACCACATACCCACGTTGATGAACACCGCGACGATGAACATGACCGGGATGCTGCGGCGCAGGCGCCTGAACCAGAACAGCTGTGGCGCGAGCACGTTGCAGCTGACCATCGTCCAGTAGGCCCAGGAGTAGGGGCCGAAGGCGCGGTTGATGAACGTGAAGCTCTCCTCGGGTACACCGCCGTACCAAGCGATGAAGAACTCCATCATGTACGCGTACCCAACGAGGGTGCCGGTCACGAGCATGATGATGCACATGTTCTCCAGGTGTCTCATGCTGATGATGCGCTTGAGCCCGAAGAATTGCCGTGCGGGAACGGCGAGCACCACCACCATCGCGAAGCCACCGAAGATGGCGCCTGCAACGAAGTAGGGCGGGAAGATGGTGGTGTGCCAGCCGGGGAGCTGCGCGGTGGCGAAGTCGAAAGAAACGACCGAGTGCACCGAGAGCACCAGGGGCGTCGCGAGTGCCGCGAGGATCTGATACGCCTTCTCGTAGCGGTGCCACTGACGGCTGGAGCCACGCCAGCCCATCGAGAACAGCCCGTATACCAGGCGCCGGACGGTGGACCGCGAGCGGTCTCGTAGCGTCGCCAGGTCGGGGATCATGCCCATGTACCAGAAGAGGATGGACACCGTGGCGTAGGTGCTGACCGCGAACACGTCCCACTCGAGCGGGCTGCGGAACTGCGGCCACATGTTCATCTGGTTGGGGATCGGGAACATCCAGTAGGGCAGCCATGGGCGGCCGATGTGGATGCCGGGGAAGATCGCCGCGCAGATAACCGCAAAGATCGTCATCGCCTCCGCGAAGCGGTTGATGCCCGTGCGCCAGTCCTGTCGGAACAGGTAGAGCACCGCGCTGATCAGCGTTCCTGCGTGGCCGATACCGACCCAGAAGACGAAGTTGACGATGGGAAAGCCCCAGAAGACTGGGCTCATGTTTCCCCATGCGCCGATACCCTCCCAGAACACGTACCCGATGCTGCTGAAGAAGCAGAGCATCACGGTCGAGGAGATGGCGAAGGAGATGTACCAGGCTTTGGGCGGCTTGGGTGCCTCGGCCACGCGACACACGTTTTCCGTGATCTGCGCGAACGGGTTCTCCGCTTCGAGCTGGGTGTTGAACTGTTTGACGTCAGCTGCGGTGGTCATCTGATCTCCACTCGAGGTTCAGGTCTCAGCCGTGGTGGCTGCCGTGACCTTCGCCTTCCTGCTTCTGCTCGAGATCGGGGTGAGGGTTCGTAACCTTGGCTAGGTAGAGCAGCCGCGGATGTACGTTGAGCTGGCCAAGCAGCGCGTAGGAGCGCTCGCTGTTTTGCAGCTCGCGCACCTTGCTGCCAGGATCGTTCAGGTCGCCGAAGACGATGGCCTCGCTCGGGCAGGCCTGTTGGCAAGCGGTCTTGATCTCGCCGTCTTCGATCTTGCGCCGGTGATTCTTGGCGTCGATCTTCACGTTCTGGATGCGTTGCACGCAGAACGTGCACTTTTCCATTACCCCACGGAAACGCACGGTGACTTCGGGGTTGTAGACCATCCCCTTCACCTTGTTGGCGTCGTCCTTCATGTCCATGTGGTAGTTGAAGTAGTTGAACCGACGCACCTTGTAGGGGCAGTTGTTGGCGCAGTAGCGGGTGCCGATGCAACGGTTGTAGGTCATGTCGTTCAGACCTTCGTGGGAGTGCATCGTGGCGCCCACCGGGCAGACCTGCTCACACGGTGCGTTCTCGCACTGATGACAGGTCAGCGGTTGCTGAGCCATGCCAGGGTTCTCTGGATCACCCTTGTAGTAGCGGTCGACGCGGATCCAGTGGAGCTCGCGGCCGAACAGGACGCGCTCCTTGCCCACGGTGGGGATGTTGTTCTCTGCCTGACAGGCGACGGTGCAAGTCCCACACCCAACGCACTTGTTGAGGTCGATGGTCATGCCCCAGCGATGCCCCTCGTAGGAGACCGGCGGCTTCCATAGCGAGAGGAGCGGAGGATGGTGCACCTTGTGCTTGGCGAACTCCGGCTCTTTCTTGAACTCGGCGAGCGTTGCCTCGCGGACCAGAGTCGGAATGCGCTCCTGGATTTCATGGCCACCCAGCTCGTCGATGGAGTGCTTGTCCTGGGTGGTCGCCAGCTTGGTCCACTTGCCGGTCTTCTTGATGCTCCCGCCGCCGCCAAAGTCCATCGACTTGCTGGTGCGGAGGGTGTAGGCGTTCGCCCCGATCGGAGCGACGCCCTGAGCCTTCGAGCCCGCGATTCGACCGGCTTCCGTGCGGCCGTAGCCCAACGCCACCCGAACCGAGCCCTTGGCCTGGCCGGGAGCTTGAAGCACCGGGATCTCTAGCGAGGCACCACCCACGGTCAGGCTCACGACGTCGCCGTCGGTGACCCCGAGTGCCTTGGCAGTGGAAGGCGCGACCAGCGCGGCGTTCTCCCAGGTGAGCTTTCCAATCAGGTCAGGCAGCTCTTGCAGCCAACCCAGATTCGCGAAGCGGCCGTCGTAGATCTTGCTGTCAGCGGCGAAGCTCACCTCGAGGTCCTGCTCAGCCTCGACACCACCGAGCTCGGGCCCCTGGAGGGTGACCGTGACGTCCTTCAGCGTGGGAGTCGTCGGCTTCCCCTCGGATCCCTGCACGAAGCCGTCGTGAATTGCGCGCCGCCACAGGGCATCGCCAGCGATCCGATCCTCATGCGTGCGCTTGAGCAGGCCGAGAGCGTCCAGCTTCTCGCCAAGCAGCGAGCCGCACAGCTCGATCGCCGAGCGACCGTCGTAGAGCGGCGCGATCAGCGGCTGGGCGAGCGATACCGTGCCGTCCCACGCCAGTGAGTCCCCCCATGCCTCCAGCCAATGAGCGAGCGGAACATGCCACGTACACTGCTGACTGGTCTCGTCCTCGTAGAGCGCGGCGTGGACGCTCGTTCCCACCTTCGCTAGAGCTGCACCAAAGGCCAGGTCGGCAGGTGCGTCGTACACGGGGTTTCCGCCCAGAATTAGCAGCGACTTGATCTGGCCGCCATTCATCGCCGCGACCAGCTTGGTCAGCTGAACGACGTAAGCCTCCCGCTCGGGCTCTGCCTCGGGGGTGTAAACAACCGTCTTGCCGACGTTGCCCAGGATTGCGTTGAGGCGGTGAACCAGCGCGTGAACCTCGGCGGGCTGGTTGGCCCCGGCGACCACCACGCTCCGTCCTCGATGCTCGACCAGGTCCTTGACGACGGTCTCGAGGAACTTTTTTGCGTGTTCATCACCCAGGAACTTCGCCGCCGGAGCGCCTTGTGCCGTGCCCGGTGCGGACACCTGGGGGCTGATCGCGGAGTCCAGGTAGGCCGCGACGGCCTTGATCAGCTGTGAGCGCAGCGGCAAGCGGTGGTCGGCGGCTCCGCCCGTGGCGCTGAAGCTGCTCTCGATGGCGTAGAGCCGGGTCATGCTGCCCGCTTCAGGGGTGCGCCGGGAGGCGAACGCCTTCGAGTGCGGGAGACCGTTCGGGTGCGCCCCGAAGAGGTCGGCGTCGAGCGTCAGGATCACGTCCGTCTGATCGAGCTTGAGTTGGGTGCGAACGACTTCACCGAACGCGGCCTTCGCACCATCGCGCTCGTTGTCACGGTTGATCGGCGCGTAGTCGAACCACTGCACACCCTTCGCGGTCAGTCGACGCTTGAGGTCTGCCAGCGTGGGCGAACTCGAGCCATCACCGAGTACAGCGAGGCCCGCATCGGCGCCCTTCTTCAGAAACGCGTCTTCGAACTCACCCCAGGTTCCGCTCTCGCGTTTTCCTGCGGAATAGCGCGCCGGGCCCTTGCTGCGGTCGGGGTCATACATCTGGAGCACCGCGGCTTGCTGCATCGAGGTGCTGCCACCCATGCTGCCGGAGTGCTCAGGGTTGCCTTCCAGCTTGATCGGGCGACCATCGTAGCTGCGCGCGAGCAGGCCAACGCCAACCCCACCCAGCTCCATCGTGGTTGCGAAGAAGACAGGCTTTCCAGGGATCAGCCCTTCAGGGCGATTCGTTCGCGGGAGGATTCGGTCCTCCTGCCAGCAGCCACTCAGCGCCAGAGACGCTCCCATCAGCTGCAAGAATCGACGGCGACCAGGCACCGTCGGGCCTTCGTCCGCCATGGCGTAGAACTCGCGCTGCGCGGTGGCGCGAAATTCCTCGGTGTTCTCACGCTCGGCGAGGCTTCGCCAAAACTTGGGCTTCTTCACCTGTGACATGTGGAGCAATCAGTTGGAGGATTGATGTTGTTCTCTTTGCGCAAGCGCATGCCGACAGCGAGTTGGTCACCACCCTCGGGCTTGTAGGCCATGTTGGTGACCTCAGAGACCGGGCGGAGGTTCTGCTCGGGGGCGCGATGACAATCCAGACACCAGCCCATGGAGAGTGGCTCGTGCTGATAGACCTCGGGCATCTTGTCCACGCGACCGTGGCAGGAGACGCACCCAATTCCGCGGGTCACGTGAGCGCTGTGGTTGAAGTACACGTAGTCCGGCAGGTCGTGCACCTTGATCCACTCGACAGCGTCGCCCGTTTCCGCGCTCTGGCGGATGGGCTCGAGCTTCGGGCTGGTCTTGCGGACCCGCGCGTGACAGTTCATGCACGTCGCCGTCGGGGGAATGGCAGCGTGAGCCGCCTTCTCCACCGTGTTGTGGCAGTACCGGCAGTCGATCCCCAGTTCGCCCGCGTGAAGAGCGTGGCTGTAGGGAACCGGCTGCTCGGGCATGTACCCGACGTCGATGGTTTTGGGAGAGAAGCCGTACCAGATGGCGCCGATCAGGTAGAGCGGTGCTCCACCTAGAACGATGCCCGCGAGATCGCGGGTCTTATTGGCCCATCGAGGAAAAACGAAGCGTGACATGGGTTGCTGCGCTCGGTTGTTAACGTGGGGTAGCTGGGCGGCCGCCCAGTAGTGGCCAAGGGAGGACTGCGCCTGCCCTGCGCGGTGCGCAGTGCAGGAGACGTGTGTTTGGTTCGCGCCGAGGGGGCGAACTCCAACCGCGGCGCCTCGCTACCATGAGCGGGCACTCCGTGGCGACCCTCTGATGAAGGGTCGAGCACACTTCGGTCGAGGGTCCTCCGTTGAGGCCCTCGAGCGACGTTGCGGCTGGAGGAATAGGCTGCATGGGAGCTTCGTTCGCAGAGGTGCGGTGCGGTCGGAGCCGTGCGGGCCGGCGAACGGATTGCGCCCGGACCACGCAGAGCGGGGTTGGGCGGTCCAAAACACCGAAACGCTTGCTCCCGGGGTTGTGAAGCCAGAGAGCTGGAAGAATCTTCTGCGCGCTTTCCCGAGTCTGGGAGGCGCTGGGGGGCGTTATGTTCGGCCGTCGCCGGAAAGTAAATGCGACCAATCGACACCCCCCAGCAGTGTCTCCAGGCTGACCAGAAGTCCGCGGGTTAGGTCATTGCGGTAAATCGTCGCAGTCCCCCGGCGGTCCGATGGCGGACCTGCTGTCGCCGGCCGCCGCAGAGCGATCGCGCGGACAAAACGAAACGAGGGTGATCCGTTTGGATCACCCTCGTTCGAGCGGGCACGGCCTGGCGCCGTGAAGACCTGGGAGGTCTCAGAAGTCCCGCATCTGCTTGCGGATCTTACCGATCGCTTGTTCCTGGAGCTGACGGATGCGCTCGCGGCTCAGATTGTACTTGTCGCCAATCTCCTTGAGCGTGAGCTCCTCCTCATTGTCCAGGCCGAAGCGCCAGCGGATGATCCGGCTCTCGATCGGGGTCAACGTGCCGAGTAGGCGACGCACCTCTTCCGCCCACTTGGCCGCCGCCAAGTCGTCGTAGGGCGAGTTCGCGTTCTCTTCCACGAGGAAATCGATGAACTTGCGCCCGTCCTCGTCACCGACTGGGCGATCCAGCGAAAACGGCGTTTCCGCGTAGAGGTCCTTCACCTTATCGAGCTTCTCTCGGGGTACGCCGGTCTCCTTCTCGAGCTCCTCGATGGAGGGCTCGCGGCCCGTACGCGCGATGATGGTCTGCGTCGCGCGCGACACCCGGTTGTAGGTGTCGAGCATGTGGACCGGAATGCGCACTGCGCGGCCCTTGTCGGCCAGCGCTCGGCTGATGGCATGGCGGATCCACCAGGAGGCGTAGGTCGAGAAGCGGTAACCACGAGTGTGATCGAAGCGTTCGACCGCCTTCATCAACCCGATGTTGCCCTCCTGGATCAGGTCGATCAGAGGTAGGCGACCACGGTTGTAGCGGCGGGCGATGCTCACCACGAGGCGCAAGTTTGCCTTCACGAAGCGATTCTTCGCTGCACGCTGACGACGGTCCGTCGCTTTGACCCGGCTCATGAACTTCTTGTAGGCGGTCGTTTCCGCAACCACCGGAATCAGATCGGGATCGGCGTCGTTGTCGACGACCTCGCGCACCCGCTTGTTGGCGTTGGCGAGCCAGATACGGTCTGAGTCTGGCAGACGGATTTCGCGCGCGATGGCTTCGGTGTGCTGCTGCCACTCACGAGTCTGACCCGCGTGCAGCTTCGAGCGCTGCTTGCGATAGGTCTCCAGGAGCTCGCGAAGCTTGTGCATGTCGGCGAGCGACGGGCGATCGGCTTCCTGCAGCGTGTCAGCGATGTCCTTCTCGAGGCCGTTGAGCACGTGCTCGGCCACCGGGAGGTACGAGAGGAGCTCGCACCAATGCTGGATCTCGGCGTTCTCCACGTCCTGCGCGGCGTTGAGTTCCTCGTCGGGACCCATCACCTGATGCGTCGCCATGTCGCGGAAGTAGCGGGACAGCATCGAGTCGCCCGACGCATCGGGGTCCTTCGCCGTCCGCGTACCGCTGGCGCTGCTGCTGTTGCTGCCCATCGGCGAGGGGGATTCAGTGGTTCGAGCGGCGGCAGTCAGACGGACGCTGGTGCGCTCGTCAGAGTTGTCGTCGTCGTAGAGCTGGCTTGCTGCCTGGTTCTCAGTCATGGTTCTCTTGGTGCGGTGCGGGCCGGGGCCAGAAAGTTCGGTGGGGGAAGAAACAGAGCCTTCGGGGGGCAACGATTTTTCGGTTGCCCGCATTCCCTGGGGGTGATCCACGGGCAACTCGGCTCGATCTTCGGCTGACGTTGGGGATTGGGCAGCCGCTGAAGTGGAGCGCGAGGTGGTTTTGCCCTCGGGGGAGGTCTTAGCAAGCTTTGTGCCTCGGCTCCCAGGACCCGCGGCGCCTCTAACTCGGGGCGCGCGCGCGGGGCGAGTTTTTGCTGCGGGAGCTGAGCGCTTGCTGTTCATAGACGATCGGCGGAGGGATGGAATTCGAGTGGTTTGCTGGGTTGGTTTGAGCTAGGGGCCATCTCTAGGGACTCGGGACCCTGATCTTCCGATCGGTCCGCTACCCCTGTTCTGTAGGGTCGAGGCAACACTTCAGCCAGCTGCTGGCTAGCGTCGGCGCTTGCAAGTTCGCGATTTCGCAATTTCAAATTCGATGACGATCCGGGATTTGAGGCGCGCAAGTGCGCGAGATCTCGCCGCGGAGAACGGGTCGATATCGCGGAAAGGTGGTCCCTCGAGGGCGGAACCGATGGGGGCTGACTCAGCCCAGGCCGGGGTGAAGATCGTTCCTCCCAGCTTGTACGGCTGCGCGCTCTTTGAGTTGCGCAAGCCTGGTTTTTTTGGCTTTCGCGTCGTGTCTGCAGCGCTCGGTGTGGGGATTGGCCACGCAGGCCTGGCGCTCGCAGCGGGCTGGATTGCCCGCTCCTTGGCGGGGAGCCAAGGGAAACTCGCGGACTTTGGGCTCTCCAGTGTGTGTCTGATCGGACTGCTGGCAAGCCTGGTCAAGGCAATCGCCCAGGTCGCGCTCGCGCATGGCCAGGCGCGCCTCAGCGCGTCCGTGGGCAACCGCGTGCGATTGACCGTCGCTCGGGGATTGCTGGCACAGGGAGGCTCAGGCACCGCTCAGCACCTCCTGGCACGCATCGCCGTACGGATCCGAGAGGTGGAACTTGGCACGGAAGGTTGGGTTGCCTTGCATCGGGCAGTGGCTCAGCTCTTGCCGCTGGCCGCAGCCCTGATCTTCCTGTCACCCTCCATGGCAATTGGTGCTGTGGGTGTCCTCGCACCATTCGGCGTATTGGTAGCTCGCTGGCGTAAGCGATGGAAACGCTCGGCTCACGAAGCCCAACAGCACGGCGAGCGGCTCCACGAACACCTCGATGAGCTCGTAGGCAACCTGGACCTGTTCCGCACGTTTGGGGCCGGAGACCAAGTCCTCGGGGCGATCGAGCGCGCCGGCTCGAACGCTGGAGCGAAGACTGCCCGGGTCGAGGCCCTGCGCGTGGGGCTCTCGGGGGCGAACGAGGTGCTTGGCGCGCTCGCCGTGCTGGGGGCGGTGGTTCTCGCCCAGCGCCTCGGCGTGGGCCTCGGGGATGGGACACTCTTGGCGTTCGCAGCCGTGTTCTTCATGGCGTATCGGCCGCTCAGAGACCTTGGGGATGGGCGCAGCGCGCTGGTCAAGGGCGAGGCTGCACTCGAGGCGCTGGGCGAGCTGCTGAGTGGCCCAGTCCGGGAACGTGAAACGTTTGCGTGGGGAAACGGTGCCCTGGTGTGTCGGCGCTTTGGTCACGCGGAGCGTGGCCCGAAGCTCGACTTCGATCTGGCCTTCGGTCAGCTACTGTGGTTGCACGGCCCGAACGGCAGCGGAAAGACCACGCTTCTGCGCTGCCTGCTTGGCCTCGAACCCACTCAGGGGCACCTGGAGTACTCCGGGCGCGACCTGGACAGCGCGGGGGTTGGACCCGGCGCA
>JAUILJ010000191.1 GCA_030433055.1 Polyangia bacterium | reverse complement strand
CCTGTGACGTGCAGGAGTACAACCAGAAGCAGCCCAACGCGAACATCTGGATGTATCGAGACGACGCCTGGCCCTACTCTGGCCCTGACACGACGCTGGCCCTGACGACCATCACGTTCAACGTGAAGACCGGGGAGATCTTCGACGCCGACGTCGAAATCAACTCGGCGCCCAACGTGCTCACGACCGGCGACCAAGCGATCCAGACCGACATGCTCTCCATTGTCACCCACGAAGCTGGGCACTTCCTCGGACTGAGTCACACGACCAAAGGCGACGCCACCATGTTCGCGCGCTACAACCCCGGCTCTACGGGGTTGCGAACGCTGAGCGCTGACGACGAGGCGGGGATCTGCGCCATCTACCCACCGGGACGCGACGCGGACAGCTGCAGCTTCGACCCGCGCCACGGCTTCTCCGGCGATTGCGCAGGTGAAGTCGACCAGGGCTGCACCTGCGGGCTGGTGGGAGTTGCCTCCGACGAGCGAAGTGGTGGCCTTGCGCTCGGCTTGCTCGCGCTGGGCCTGGTCTGGATTCGTCGCCGCCGCCAGTGACGCGCTTCCGTGCCGCCCCACGAAGCGAACTGCTCGTGGTGTGCGGGGAACCTAGCGGTGACGTGATGGGCGCCGAAGCGCTGGCGCTGCTCGACCGCCCAGCGTTCGGCGTCGGAGGTCCGGCGCTGCGCAGCCAGGGACTGACCAGCGTGCTGCCCATGGAACAGCTGTCGGCGATGGGCTCGGGTGCCGCGCGGAAATTGTTGAGGTTGTCCGAGGCCTGGTGGGAGGTGCAGCGCGCCGTGCGCCAACGAGCGCCGACCGTCGCGCTCCTGGTCGGTTTCAGCGAGTTCAACGCTCGCTTGGGGCGCTGGCTGCGCGCTCGGAGGGTGCGAGTGGTTTGGTACGCCCCTCCTCAGATCTGGGCCTGGCGACCTGAGCGGGGTCCATCACTGCTCGAGAGCGCCGATCACCTAGCGTTGATTCTGCCGTTCGAGGCCGCCCTGTGGCGCGGCCTCGGCGCGCCCGTGACTTATGTGGGCCACCCCGCGCTGGGCTGGCGCTTGCTCGGGATGAAACGCGTTCAGGGGCGTGTCGCGCTGTTGCCCGGATCACGGGCCCAGGAGGTCGCCCGGCTATGGCCGCGACTCACTCAGGCAGTCGAGCACCTGAGGCGATCCCGGCCGGACTGGAGCTTTGAGCTGAGCATCAGCCCCGGGTTGCCGGCGGCGACCCGCGCGGAGCTCTCCCGCGCTGCCCGCCACGTGGGCATCCCGGCATCCAACGACGCCCGCGCGGTGCTCGCGCGCGCTGAACTCTCACTCTGTTGCAGTGGCACCGCGACGCTTCAGAGCGCCTTGAGCTGCTGCCCACCCGTCATCGCCTATCCGACCTCCCGGCTGGCTGCAGCAGCGCTCCGACGGCTCGTCCGCGTGCCTCACATCGGTTTGCCCAACCTCGTGCTGGATCGCAGGGCCTTTCCCGAGCTAGTGGGCGAAGCGGTGCAACCGGCGCAACTCGCAAGCAGCGCTCTCGAGCTAGAGCAGGCGCTGCCCCTTCATCTCCAAAGCTGCAAGGAGCTCGAGACGCGGCTCCGCGAGCGCGTCGAGCAGGCGCCGGCCCGGTGCGTCGCCCAGCTCGTGGAGCGCTACGCATGAAGGGCAAGCGCAAGGGCAGAGCAGCCGAACCGAACTCCTCCAGCACGACCAAAGCGCGATCCCTTCCGGCCAACACCCCCGCGGGAGATCCGCGACGCAGGCCGATTCAGTTACCTCGGGGAATCAAGTACGCCCTCGCCTTCACGTTCGCGGTGCTCGCGCTGAAGCTCTGGATGGCCAGCGAGCTCGGCTTCGGGGACTCGGAGGCCCTCTACGCCTGTTACGCGCTGCACCCACAACCAGCCTATCTGGACCATCCAGGGTTGATCGGCTTCTTCGCCGGCTGGTTGGGAGACGGCCACGCACCATCTCCCATCACGTGCCACGTGGTCTCCGCGTTCTTGAGTTCGGCGCTGCCATGGCTGGGTGTGTGGGCTGCCTGGCAAGTTGGAGCAGCCAGTCGGCACCTGCACCTGACGGCATTTGCGCTGCTGCTGATGCCAGAGATCAGCATTGGCCTGTTTGGGTTCACGCCAGACCTGCTCTTGGCGCCGCTCTGGGTCCTCGCGCTGGGAGCATTCGCCGGGTTCGTGAAGGCGGAGCCCGGCTCGACGCGCGCGCTGGGCTTTGCGCTGCTGGCTGGCGTCTGCCTGGGCTTGGGGATCTTGAGCAAGATCAGCATGCTCCTGCTGCTGCCCGCGCTGGCAGTGCTGATGCGGCGTCCGCTGGGCAAGCGGCACCTCTCGAGCATCGCACCCTGGGGCGCGCTCCTGGTGATGCTGATCTTGTGCTGGCCCTTCGTCGCCTACGAAGTGCAGGCAGGCTACCCCATGTGGCATCACCGGCTCGTCGCCACACAGGGCTCGTCAGGATTTTCCCTAAGGAATTTAGGGGCGCTGGTTGGAGGGCAGCTCCTGTACGTCACTCCGCCGTTCTTGCTCGCGGGGTATTTTCTGCTGCGGAAGCTCGATCGGAAGGACTTTGGTCAGGCGCTGCTGCTCCACGCGACATGGATCCCGGCTCTCCCGCTCAGCGTACTTTGCTTGTGGTCCAAGGTCGCGGAGCCTCACTGGCTAGGGCCAACCTACCTCGCGCTGGCTCTCGCAGCGAGCCTGCTCCCGGAGGCCGTCGGGAGCAAGCTGCGCGCGACCTCCGCAGGCTTTGGCGTAGTAGCGATCCTCCTTGGTGCGCTGTGGGTCGGCACCGATTTGCCGCCGCGCGTCCTCGGCGACGCATACAAGCCGCGCTACGACTTGGCCAACGACATGCACGCGTGGGAGCCTGGCGTGCGCCTGGTAAAAGAGACCATCAGCGAGACTGAGCTCCGCTACCCTGGGGCAACAACGCCGCCAGTCGTGGCCCCCCACTGGGTGATCTGCGCGCAGCTGCACGCCGGGCTCCAGCGGCGCGCACCCATTGGCTGCCGATCACCGGAAGGTGACGACTTCCGTCGCTGGTACCCAGAGGCCGAGTGGTGGAACGCCCCTCGGATCCTCTACGTGACCGACGACCGCTTCGAGGCGTCGACCGCAAAGCTCCTGGCGGAGTTCCCGGACCGCCGCGTGGTGAGCCGGAAGCGCACGACCATCCTGCGCGGGCGGGTCGCGGTGCGGCAGATCGAAGTCACACTGCTCGAGCGCAACGTGGGCGTCGGACGACTCGTGCCCTCACCCCCCCAAGATCCGGCAGCTGTGGCGCTCGACGCTGGGTCGCGGCGAGCCCGGCGGGGGCTGGAGACCGGCACGTCAGGGCTTCTGCAGGAGCTGGGAGGCCTGGCCGCAGCTCGCTTGGTCGACCTGGCCCTCGAGCCACGAGACTAGGCACAGGTCTCCCACGGTTCCTCTAGGAAACGGCGACCCACCCTTGTGCACCTCAGCCCCCCGCGCCTTGCGCACGATGCTCAACTTGGTGACCGGTGCCCCGTCGACCACCGCCGCCATGGCCTCGGGCTCGAGCGTGATCAACGACAGATAGTTCTCGTGATGTTCGTCTGCCGTGGTCTTGTCTCCGCCCGGTCGGTCCGCGTCGCTCCAGCGCAAGCCATACTGGCCGTAGAGCCGGAAGTTGCGCTCGGCCATACCGTGGCAGTCCAGGGACCCGCAACGCACGCCGAGCGCCTCGGACACTGCCGCGAAGTCTGCCTCATCAGGCATGGTCGACGTCTCGACCACGTTGTCAGGCCCGCACGCTGGGAGCCCGAACGCCCCGAGGGCCAAGCTGGCGCACAGCAGACCAAACCCGCGCTTCATCGGCAGCCCCCTCGGGCGGAAATCGGCGTCTCCGAAACGTAGACGTGGCCCGGGCTGTCGGGGCCGGGCTCGGCCGTGTGACAGCCAGCGCAAGCTCCATCCCGATAAATCGGCGACTCCATCTCCACATGGATATCCGACCAGCTCACGCTCGCCCACACTGGGAACTGGGGCTGCCAGTCGCTCTCGGTGATGTAGAAGTTGCCAGCGCAGTTGGTGGTCAGTGTCCAGCCGTCGCCGTTGGAATCGACGAGGCTGACTCGTGCCCCATCGATGGGCAGATCGCGCTCAGCGTCTTGGTAGACGGTCCCCCCGATGCTGAAGCTGGGGCTACCTGGCCCGCCAGCCTGGTGACAGTGCACGCACGGCTGGCCTGCGCGATGGGTCGGGCCCTTAGGAATACCCGGCACCTCGGGCCCCAGCGCCTCTTCCTCCTTGGCGATGGTCGGATCCGTACAGGCCACGGAAACGATCGCCGCGAGAACAGCAAACAGAATGCAGCTCTGCCGAGCTCGAGTCATAGCGTGTGCCCCGCCATCAGGCTGACCAGCAGGCTGGTCCGTGAGTCGATGTACAGCGCATCGAAATAGCTCGTGCGCCCCACGTCAACCAGGCCGGTGAAGACCCAGCCGGTGTTGGGGATTTTCGAGGTCGAGTATTCGATCCCTCCCCCGGCCGTGGCGGTCAGCAGCGGGCTCAGCTCCCGATCACCAGTGCGCAGGCGTGGGTAGCTGATCTGTCCGCTCGCCGGCTCGGCCACGTAGGCGCGCTGCCAGAAACTCGCGCCGTCTTGCAGGTGAAAGCGCAAGTGCGGCCAGGCGCGAAAGCCACCGCCGATCCCGAGCACATAGATAGCGTCAGTCGTCGTCGCCAAGACGCCCCAGGTGTCACCATAGAGGCGCTCGGAGACGCGCAGCGTGTGATCACCATCCTGGGAGGCGCTCGGACATTTCGCCCGGTAGGCGCAGGCTGTTGACGACGTCGATCGAGGCGCCCCGGGGGACGCCCGGCGCGGTTTCAGCGCTAAAGATCGGCAGGTATCGGTACGGCTTCTCCTGCCGGCCATCCTCGAGCACTGCCTCAGTAGAGAGCGTGAGCCTGCTAGACGGGTTGAGCACGATCTCGGCGCCCACCTGCAGCGTGTTGCGCTCGAGCTCCAATGAGTAGACCGAAAAGGGGGTGTCCTTTCGCCCGGCAGTATCCTGGGAGTACGAATAGCCCAAGAGCGGAGTGAACCGCTTGTCATACATCTCCACACGGAAAGAACCACCAACGTACCACGAGAGGTAGTCTGGCTCGCGCGAGACGCTCCCCCCCAAGCTCACGCCGAAGTCTTGCGGTTGGTAGTCGACGCTCAAGGAGCCGGCCTGACGCACCTCGGTCCAGCGCGGGCTCGCGGTCGATACGATATCCACCGACGCCGCGGTCACGATGTCCACCAGATAGGAAGCGTTGGCTTTCCAGCCGCCAGTTGGCTGGTCCGCCCCGAGGTTGAGCGACGGGGTTAGGACGTAGACGTTGTCCGTATCGGCGTACCCGGCCAGCTCACCGCCGACGTGGTACTTGAGGGGCTCACCACCCGCCGAGGACGCCGCCAACAGGGCACCGGCGAGGATCGTCGACCGCAACACGCGAGGCGCGGGGGCGCCGGCGAGCCTTCGAAACCGCGCAGACCACTGTTTCCCCGTGGCAACGTCTAGTTGCATCCGCAGCCGCTCCCCACGCCCACCTTCCCGCCGACTGCTCCCTCCTGAACCGCCTGGACGTGGTCGTTCGCAGCGCTGTCGGCGTAGCCGGGTGCCATGCTGGGGTCAGCGAGCCGCCCCCGCTGGTACGGGGCGACTGGGGCGCAGGCGTTTGCGAACAAACCCAGGCCGAGGAAGCTCAGCAGCCAAGGTAGCGATGCGACGAACCGCGAGCGGTCCAGCCGAGGGGACGTGGGGGGCATGGGGACTCCGTGAAGGACGCAAGCGAAGGGTGCGTTCGCGATCGTGGGGGGCTACCTCGGAACGCTGACCGGAGATTGAGAGGTCTGGGAAACCTGCGATTAGTCCAGGTGCCCGTCAAGTCCGGCTCATTCAATCGATGCGCCCATGAGCTGCGGCGCGATGTCTCAGGCCGCCCACGGAACGCGCTATTTTGGCGAAGTCCGTTCGGCCGCGACACCGCACGGAACACCCGCGCCACGCCCTAGCTCGGAGCCTGCGCCGTGAGCCCCGCGCTACGAATCAAATCCTGATCCGCATTCTTTTCGGGATTGGGCGTGGTGAGCAGCTGATCACCGTAAAAGATGCTGTTTGCACCGACGAAGAGGCACATCAGCTGTGCCTCTCGGCTGAGCTCGCTGCGCCCGGCACTCAGGCGCACCTTCGAGCGGGGCATCAGGATGCGAGCAGTCGCGATCATGCGCACCAGCTCCGTCGGGTCGATGGGCGGAAGCGCTTCGAGAGGTGTACCCGTCACCCGCACCAAGGCGTTGATCGGCACGCTCTCCGGGTGAGGCTCGAGGCTGGCCAACTGAACCAGCATGGCACAGCGGTCATCAACGCTCTCCCCCATCCCGATGATGCCGCCGCTACACACGGTGATGCCTGCCTTGCGGACGTTCCGCAACGTGACCAGGCGATCCTCATAAGTCCGTGTGGAAATGATTGATTTGTAGAAACCCGGGCTGGTGTCGAGGTTGTGATTGTACGCGTCGAGCCCAGCCTCCTTCAGCTTCTGTGCCTGGTGCTCCTCGAGCATGCCCAGAGTGACACAGGCTTCTAGACCGAGCGCCTTCACACCCTTGACCATGTCCACGACGCGATCGAAGGCGGGGCCGTCTTTGACCGAGCGCCAGGCGGCGCCCATGCAGAAGCGCGTGGAACCCGCGGCTTTCGCTCGCTCCGCGGCGGCCAGCACCTCGTCCACCTGGAGCATCGCCTCGCCCTTGACCGGGGTCTCGTAGTGGGACGACTGCGGACAGTAGGCACAGTTCTCGGGGCAGCCGCCCGTCTTCACGCTGAGCAGCGTGCACAGCTGTACTTCGCTCTCCGGCTGCTCGGAGAGGTGCACGGCGCGCGCCCGATCCATCAGCTCGAAGAGCGGAAGATCGTGGATGGCTCGAACCTCTGCCTGCTGCCAGTCATGTCGCACCGGAGTTCCCGGGGCTTGCGTCGCCTGTGCCATGGCCGCTCGTCTACTCCGAGGTGCCACCCGAGTCGAGCCCAACGGGCCCGCTTCCCCCCCCAGAGCGCCCTGGAACGCGGCTATATGGCTTTTTTTGGGGGAGAGAGAGCGGCGATCGGCGGGTGCTCAGAAGCCCATGTGCTGGCGGGCAAGCTCTCGGTCTAGCAGCCCCGCTTGGACCAGCCGCTTGATCGCCATCGGGAACGTCTGCATGCCGTACGGATGCTCGCCACTCTCCATGAGCTCCTTCAGCGGAGGGTTGCCCATCGGCCGCCGGATGCTCTCGCGTACCGAGCCGGTCGCCACCAGCACCTCCGCGGCGAGCACCATCCCTTGCCCATCCGCGCGCGGGAGCAGCCGTTGCGCGATGATGCCCTGCAGGGAGTCCGCGAGTCGCATCCGGAGCTCCTCTGGATCGCCCTCGGCCAGCGCGAACACGCGGTTCATGGTGCGTTGGACGTCGGGCGTGTGGAGCGTGGAGAGCACGAGGTGCCCGGTCTCCGCTGCCTTGAGCGCGATTTCCATGGTCTCACCATCCCGGATTTCGCCCACTTGAATCACGTCAGGATCTTGCCGCAAGGAAGCACGCAGCGCGTCGGCGAAGGAGTGTGTATCCATACCGATTTCGCGCTGACTCACGCTGCATCGTTCGTCCTGATGCAAGAACTCGATCGGATCTTCGATGGTGACGATGTGGTGGGCCATGCTGCGGTTCATCAACCCGATGATCGCCGCCAGCGTGCTGCTCTTGCCGTTGCCCGCAGCCCCAACACAGAGCACCAACCCGCGGTCTTTGCGCGCGAGATCCGCGCAGGCAGCGGGGGCGCCGAGCTGCTCCAGCGTCGGGATGTTGTGGGGGATCGCGCGCATGACCACGGCGAGCGTGCCGCGCTGCCTGTACACATTGACGCGGAAGCGACCCACCCCTTGCACCGCGTAGGAGCAGTCGTGCTCGAGCAGCTTGTGCATGTGCTCGAGGATCTCCGGATCCCGGACCACGTGGCGCACGACAGCTTCAGTGTCCGCGGGCCTGATCTTATCCACACGAAAATAGACGAGCTCGTCGCGGACGCGCGCTGCCGGAGGCTGCCCCACCTTGATGTGCACATCACGGGCCCCAGCGGCCACTGCTTTGCGCAAGAGCTGCTGAAAAAACTCCTCCGACGCGTAAGGGTTCCGGGAGGAGTTGGGGGGCAAGCTGACCACGGCCCGCACGATACCAAAAACCCAAGTCGGCGAGTGCATTCGTGCGGGGAAACGCCCGAGCGACCCTGCGCTGCGCTCAGGTACGAAGCTCAGCGGGTGCCGACGTGACGGGACTCGAGCTGCTCCAGCGCTGAGTCGATGTAGTCGCGGTCCCGACCCTCAGCGCCTTTCTGCGCCGATTTCAAGATCACCGCGCAACGCTCAAGCCCGTGGGCGTCCACCACCTCACGATCCGCCGCTCCGCGCACCAGGCACTGCGCGATACTGGCGAGGCGCTCGGTCCTCTGCGCGTCGGTCGCGGCCTTCAAGCTGTCGCACAGCGCGCCGAGCTGCGTCTCGGCGTCGGGGGTAAACGGCAGCACCTGGAGCGCCTCACCCCCATGCCCACCTCCAGACAGCACCTCGGCGACACAGCGTTTGGCGCCGATCTCGCGGCCCAAGCGAGCGAGGTCGATAGGGTCCGTGGAGACGCTGTCCCAGGCCACCTCGCTGAGTTCAGCCTGGGCTGAGTCGGCAGGTGCCACGGCGGACGCGCTGAGAGAAGCGCTCGCTGCTGCTTCGGGCTCCGTCGCCCCCTTGCACTGGGTCAGCGCCAGGGCAGCGAGCAGCGCCAAGGGCGTCAGGTTGGAACGCGGGACCACGGCGTTTCGCTAGCCGAAGCGAGCGCCGCGCGCAAACTCGCCGCCGGGACCGCGCTGGGAGCCGTGGGATCCCGTATGCTCAGCCGATGCCGAGAGTCGCGACCTACTGCCGGATTTGCGAGGCGGCCTGTGGGCTGCTCGCCGAGACCGATGACCACGGGGGAATCGAGCTCAGTCCCGATCCCGACCACGTCGTGTCCCGCGGCTTCGCCTGCGCCAAGGGGGTACGTTTCGGGCAGGTGCATCGTGATCCGGCTCGGGTGAATTGGCCGTTGGTGCGCAGGGATGGGAGCCTGGAGCGCGCTTCGTGGTCGCAAGCGTTCGAACGCGCGGGCAGCGAACTCAAGCGCATTCGCCAGGCTCACGGACCTCACGCCGTGGGGGTCTACCTCGGCAACCCCGCCGCCTTCAGTCCCCTCACCACACTCTTCGGCACCGCGTTCGTCAAGGGCCTCGGGACGAGAAACTACTTCAACGCCGGCTCCCTCGACTGCAACAACAAGTTCGTGGTGGCGCGGGAGATGCTCGGTTCCCCAGGGACTCACCCCGTGCCGGATCTGGATCGAGCACGCTTCGCGCTGCTCCTCGGCACGAATCCGTCGGTGAGTCAGAGCTCGTTCATCAACGCCCCACGTATGGTGGAGCGGCTGCGCACCATCGAGAAGCGGGGTGGACGGGTGGTGGTCGTGGACCCGCGTCGCACGGAAACAGCGCGCAGCGTGGGCGAGTGGCTGGCGATCCGGCCCGGCGCCGACGCCGCGTTGCTGCTCGGCCTGATCCACGTGATCCTGAAGGCAGGCCTGCAGCACACCATCCGCGTCGAGCGCTTCACGCGTGGCATCGACGAACTCAAGCGTCACACCGCCGCCTTCGACCCCCAGCGCGTCGCGGCGCTCACCGGTATCCCCAGCGCGCAGATCGAGGCGCTGGCGAGGGATTTCGCCGGAGCCGACGGCGCCTTCTGTCACCTGTCCACGGGCGTGAATCAGGGCCCCCACGGCAGCCTGGCGTACGCCGCGAAGATCGCCCTGGAGGCCATCACCGGAAACCTGGATCGCGCCGGCGGGGCGCTATTTCCCCGGGGAGCCATGGATGTGGCCACCTGGGCACGCCGCCTCGGCATCGACCGCGAACCGGGTTGGGCCAGTCGGATCGGCGGCTTTCGACCGGTGCTCGGCGCCATGCCCTGCTCGATACTGCCAGACGAAATCCTGACCCCGGGAGCGGAGCAGATCCGGGCCCTCGTCGTGCTGGCCGGCAATCCACTGCTCAGCGCGGCCGACGGGGGACGACTGCTCGAGGCCTTCCGCTCTCTGGAGCTACTCGTGGTCGTCGACCTCTTCGTCAACGACACGGGAGCGTTGGCCGACGTCGTGTTGCCTGCCACGGACTGGCTCGAGCGGGAGGACATTCCGTTGGCTCAGCTCCAGCTTCAGCCTCAGCCCTACGTCCAGTGGACGCCAGCCGTCCTGCCCATCGCTGGCGAGAGACGCCACGACTGGCAGATCTTGCTCGAGCTGGCGCGACGCGGGGGCTTCTTTCTGGGCTCTCGAGCCATGCATCACACCCTGCAACTCGGCATGAAGGCCCTCGGGCCAAGCGGGTTCATGGCCGCGCCGCTCATGGGGAGCTTGGGGCTCGCCCCACTGACGAAGCTCGAGCGACACCCCCACGGCCTGCTGCTGAGCGAATCGCCCCCCGGCGACTTCCTTCGCAGCCGGATCGGCACGCCCTCCAAGCGCGTGGAGCTCTGCCCGGACAGCGTGTTCCGCGACGTCCCGAAACTGCTCGACAGCGTGAGCGCTGGCGACGAGCTGCTGCTGTTCTCCAAGCGCCAGCGCGTGGGCCACAACTCCTGGATGCACAACAACGAGCAGCTCAAGCCCGATCCGCAGCGCGCGCACCTG
>JAUILJ010000190.1 GCA_030433055.1 Polyangia bacterium | reverse complement strand
TCACGCAACTCTGGATCAGAGTGGGCGCGATGTTGCGATCGTAGAACGTCGTCGTGGGTTGGCTATCTTCGCGGCTACAGCTGAAAGCCGAGGCGAAGACCAAGAGCAGCCAAGCCGCCGTAAGTCCCTTCCGCATCCCGAGAAACATAGCACTAACCCCAAGGGTCGGGTGAGGTCGCGTGGGCGCAAAAAAAAACGGGCCGCGCACACGAATGTGTCGCGACCCGGGCTTGCTCGTGCGCGTCCGCCGCCGGTTGGCGGCCACCTCCGAGGTCGTCCCCTACCTCGGCACCCAGAGACGCTGATACTGCCAATTCGAGAGCAAGCCGACAGTATCGAAGCCACCTGCCCAAGGTGGCTGCACCTTCCGCGTTCGCTCCAACCGGAGTTACAGCGAACGCAAAGCGATTCGAGCAGCGTCTCGCACGAGGGAGTCGCTGTCCTTGAGCGTCGCTTCCACAGCGGAGCGCGCTGACTGGTCGCCGATGTTGCCGAGCGCGGAGACCGCTGCCTTGCGCACACCTGCATCGGAGTCGCTGGTGAGAGCGATCAAGCCGACGACCGCATCGGTGGCCCGCATCGCGCCCAGCGTCTCCGCTGCTCGCGTGCGTACCCGTGCGGATTCGTCATCGATCCGCTCGACCACCATCTTCACGTCGGTGAAGACGTTGATGTGAGTCGAGGCTCTGAGCGCCGTCATCCGAACCTCTTCGTCGGGGTCCGCCATGGCTGCGCCGATCTCACCGTTGGGCCCCTGGGTGTTCAGGCGCTGGAGTGCCTTCACCGATGCGACTCGCACGATGGCGTCTGGATCCTCAATCGCAGACTTCGCGACGAACTTCACGCTGCTCTGGGTGAGGAACTCGCCCAGAGCCTCGGCTGCGTACGCACGCTGAACTGCCGGCTGGCTCGCGTCCTGAAGGCGGTCCACCGTCTGGCTGTACACCTCTCCAGGGCCGAACACTCCGAACACGCGTCGCCTCAGCCACCAAGCGCTGATCTCACGTGTGCGCGGGTTCTGATCGGTGAGCAGCTTGGCGACGTAAGGCACGCACTGCATGCACTCGACCTTCTCGCCCTGCTCAAGCACACCGTAGATCCGGCTCGCCCCTGTGCTTCCGCGCGTAACCGCGATGATCTGCTCGGGGGAACTCAAGTCCTCGAGCGACTCGGGGCTTAGGTTCTTGTACACCGTCGAGCGCCCGGTCTGGGTGCTCTGCGGCGTGGGCTCTGCCTGGCTCTGTGCTGCGGTCAAACCGAGCCCCAGAACCAGGGCCGTGGCAAGCTTGCTTTTCACGTTGGTCTTCATGACGCTTTCCCTCGATTCCTTGAGTCTCAGTATTCTTTGCCCTTGACCGGGTCGTTGGTGAAGGGCTCGAAGCCGGTGTTCTGGCGCGCGTAGAACTGGCCGCCCATGTCGATGGCGCGAATCAGCATCATGCGCTCCTCACGAGTCAGCTCGATGCCGACGTCGTCCGGGTGCATCGTGCGCGTTCCCCCGTGGATATCCTTGGTGAACGCCTCGCCGAGCGGCCAGGCAGTCCGGTTGGGATCCAGCGAGCTGGTGATGTTGAGCTTCTCGATCAGCGCGCTGTTGCGAGCATCGGACGGCAAGCCCCAAGCTGGCGGCACCGTACCCATGACCGTGACGTCACCCATGCCCATCTCCATCTCGAGCGCCGATGGGTAGAAGATCGACACGTAGGACGCTGGCCATGCCTTCGTCTCGTTGTCGTAGGTCACCGTGATGGGACGATCGGTCAGGTCCATACGCGGGATGGGCTCGGAGGCGTACATCTCTCCGCTGATCGCGTTGGTCTCGGTGACGGTGTAGAACTCCTGAGCGCCGCTGCCGTTGGTGGTCTCGTTGTGACACGAGGTGCACTTCGCGTTGAGCAGTGCCTGGATCTCGTTGGGGTTCCCGGCGTCGGTGGCGTAGGCCCAGGGGTACTCGGTGCGCTCCGCGATCGGCTTCATGAAGTTCTCGGCGCCGAAGGCAGCCGCGGCGGTCTGCTGTTGCTCGCCGGGCAGGTTCGCTTCCGTGCGGCGTTCGTGGCAGCCACCACAGACGCGGTCCTCGCCGGGCATGCCCTGGATCCAGGTCGTCTGGTTGCGGATCGCCAGATCGAACTCGTCGACCGCCTGGAGGTGGACCGGGACGTACGGCGGGATCGAGGCCAGCCAGCTGCCGTCCTCGTGCACGGTTGCTTCACCAAGCATCGCCGCGCCTTCGGCCATCGTCAGGCCGAACATGCGAGCTCCCGTAGCGGCCTCCGAGGAGAAGCCCTCGATGATGCGGACCTTCACCGCCTTCTGGAGTGCCTCGTCCAGCGGGGTTCCATCGAACTGTGCTCCGCTCACGGTGTTTCCGTGCAAGCTGAACAGGGACGTGCGGCTCACGTCGATGGAACCGAGCACCACCGGCACCGTGGAATCCTGAGTGTTCTGGATCGAGCCGCGGACCTGAGGCTCTTGGCGCTTGACGATGGGCTTGGCGTACAGCTCCCATGAACCTTCGTAGTTCACGACGAGCTCGTTGCGTTGCGTCTCTGGGTTGTAGATGTAGATGCCGAAATCTGGGGGGGTGAGGGCGAGCTCGTCGATCTCGTTGACGGTGCCGTCAGCCCATGAGGTCAGGATGCGGCCATCAGGCAGCACCGCGGGCGCGCGGTAGCGGCCGACAGGCGATGGCTCCATTCCGCGCGGAACGCTGGGGGTGATGACGCTGTACTCCGGGGTATCCTCGTCGAAGGTCTCCGGGCGACCGTCGGTCTGGACGTTGACCTTGATCAGGGCGCCAGCCTGTATCGTGCCCTTGCGGTCAGTACCCACGCCGACGAAGACATTGGGCTCGTTGGTCTCGACGACCTGGACGAGGCTGTTGAAGGTCTTGTCGTGTTGCCCAGCCACCGCGACCATCTGCGTGCAGTCCGGGTTCATCGCGAAGAGCTTCACGTCGTTGACGTTCTCGAGGTGCTCCCAGCGGCTGAACGCGATCTGGCCGGACTTCATCGCGAACAGGGTGATGGTGTGGGACAGGTTCTGAGAGCAGAGCTTGCGATCGGCATCGCCACCCTCTTCGGTGACGGTCGCGATCTGAGAGACGATGCGCGCGTGGTTGTACTCATCGGCGCGCGTACCCATTTCGGTGTACGGCTGGTTCGTGATGAACGCGATGCGACCGCCCGCGACCCACACGGGGTTCAGGTCATCGACGGGGCCAAACGTGAGCTGGTGAATGTTCCAGCCGCTATCGCCCTTCTCCAGGTCGGCGACATACAGATGGTAGTTGTCGTCGCCAGACAGCTTCATGCTGAACACGACCTTCGTGGCGTCGAAGCTCACGTCTAGGCTCGAGACGTCTGCGTTCGCGAAGCGAGCGTCATCGATGATGTTCTGCACCTTGCCAGTCCCGAGGTCGCGGATCTCGAGGCGCGCGCCGGGATTGTAGCGCTGGTAATCCATCACCTGGCCCATGCCGCCGGACACGTCGATGTCGACGTTGTCTCCGTTGACCGTCGTGTGCTGACGCACGGCGTAGACGATCTTCTGGAAGTTCTCGCCGGTGGGCTCCTCGGCGGGTTCGTTGGTGCAACTCACCGGAGCCATCAGTCCGGTGAGCCCTGCCAGAGGCAGGGCGAATAGGAGAGCTGTCCGGGAAAGAATGCTGCGAGCCATGGGTTCCTCCTGCGAGCGACGTCCTGGAGCCAACGTCGCCAAAATCCTTCGCAAAACCAGTTGCACGTTCTGGGCCAACGCGGATCCCCTTGTTTTTGAGGGAGTTTGACCCGATTCAGAGGGGCAGCACCCCCGTCGCCCCCGAAAACTGGTGGGGGCGTCTCCCCCCCAAACCCACGTTCGAGAGCGTCCCCGAGGGCATCGGCGGTGATAGGCTGCGGGCCTGATGAAGCTCCAGTTCGACGAGCGAGGTCTGGTTCCAGTGGTCGTCCAGGATCGCATCAGCGGTCAGGTGCGAATGCTCGCGTGGATGAACCAGGAGGCCCTGGATCAAACGCTGGAGACGGGCCTGGTGACCTTCTTCAGCCGCTCCCGGAAGGCGCTGTGGGTCAAGGGCGAGACTTCGGGCAACCAGCTCAAGCTACACAGCCTCAGCGCCGACTGCGACGGAGATACGCTGCTCGCGCTCGTCGACCCCGTGGGGCCCAGCTGCCACACCGGCCGTCAGAGCTGCTTCTTCCAAGCATCGAACGGCGCCACGTTGGAGCCCCAGCCGAACCCCGCGCTGTTCGAACTGGGGGGCGTGATCCACGCGCGGTCAGGCGCGACGTCGGAGAAGAGCTACACCAAGTCGCTGCTCGACGGCGGTGCCACGCGGATTGGTGAGAAGATCGAGGAGGAAGCTCAAGAGCTTGCCCAAGCCCTCCGCGACGAGAGCGACGAGCGGGTGCTCAGCGAGGCTGCCGACGTGCTGTATCACGCGCTGGTGGGGCTCGAGCTGCGTGGACTCGACTTGGCACAGGTCGGGGCCGTACTCGCGAAGCGCATGGGGCTCTCGGGACACGACGAGAAGGCGCGGCGCAAAGCGTGAGCACGCGGCCTCGGGTGGTGTTGCTGGCCGAACCCGACAGCTTCGCTCAGGAGCTTGCGACCAAGCTCGAGCCTCACGCGCTGCTGAGCGTCGTCCCGAGCGTCGAAGCCACCCTGTCGGCTGTCGTGCAATCTCCCACACCGCTGGTGCTCATCGGGGCGGGCGACTCCACGTTCGTTCATTCCAACAAGCTGATGCGCGTGCTGGGGAACCAGCCCAGGCCGCTGGTGATCCTGCTTCGTCACACCTGGGAACCAGCCCTCGTCGAGGCCCAACAAGGACTGACGCTCCGCGCTGATGGCTACCTAGCGACGGGATTTGGAGTGGATGCGCTGGTCGAGCAGCTCGTTCGATGTCTGCACTCTCAGAGCTCGCTCGGAAGACGCTGACGGAACGGTTCGGGGTGAGCGAATCGAGCGCGGCGTGACACTTAGCGAACTGCGCCCGAGACCGCCCGCGACTCACGTCGTGGTCGTTGACCCTGCATCGGGGGCTTCCTATGGTGCGAAGTCCCGGTTTCCGGGTACTTGCGCCGTATCGACACGTCGACTCACCCATCCCGCGGAAGCGATTTCTACATGCCCAAGGTACTGGTCTTCGAGAGCGACCCCGAGTTCGCCAACGTGCTGCAAACCGAGCTCACCGCTCGTGGTGCAACGGCCACGATGGTGGACGACGCCAACGTCGGACTCCAAGCAGCCGCAAGTGATAAGCCAGACCTGATTCTCCTCACGATCGAGCTGCCGCGGATGAACGGTTTCTCGGTCTGCAACAAGCTCAAGCGCGACCCTGGCCTGAAGGACGTGCCGCTGATCATCATGAGCAGCGACAGCACCGAGGAAACCTTCGAACAGCATCGGCGGTTGAGAACTCGCGCCGAGGACTACCTGCGCAAACCCATCGACATGGGTGATCTGTTTCAACGCATCGGGAGTCGCATCTCCTTGGGCGAGCCGGGTGCGGTGGTCGTGGATGAAGAAGAGGACATCGTCATCGATGACGACATCGACTTCGATGACGCGGAGCCACTGGCGATCGACGACGAGATCGAGAACGAAGGTACCCAGATCATGGAGCGTCCGCCGGGCCTCGCCGAAGCGCTCGCCGCGGCCAAGGCGCGGGACGCTGGCCAAGAGGGCGACTCCGTAGACGACGAAGTCGACAGCTTCACGGAAGCGGCGTTCGATGCCTTGCTGGATGAGCCTATCGCGGAGGCCCCCGCTCCCGAGCCTGAGCCCGAAGAAGTGGTTCCGGAATCCATCGAGGTCGAGCCCGAGTCCATCGAGCCCGAACCCGAGTCCATTCAGGTCGAACCCGAGTCGGTAGCGCCCGAACCGGCAACCACACCTCCGGCGGCACCTCCCCCTCGCGCACCGATGGCCTCAGCCCCCGGGCCGAGCGAAGTGCCAGCGCCACCGAAGGCCCCCACGAGTATCCCTCCACGCCCCCTCGAGAGTGGTGATTCCGCGCGGCTACGCGAGGAAGTAACGAAGCTGAAGGGCAAGAACGACGAGCTGGAGATCGCCCTGCGCGAGTCCCGCGCGAAGGTCACCGAACTGGAAGACCAGGCCGGGCGAGATGCGGCGCGAGACGCCGAGGTTCAGCGTCTGCGGCGCGAGATCGACGAAGCCAAGGCCAAGGCTGGCGCTGGCAAGGGCGGCGGTTCCGCGAGGGAATTCCTCGACCTGCGCGAGGCGCTGAACAAGAAAGACAAGGAGATCCTCGACCTTCGGGATCAGCTCAGCAACAAGGACAAGGAGCTGCTCAACCTGCGCGATGCATCCTTGGGGCTCGAGCGTGAGAAGGCCGACCTCAACGACAAGATCTTGGGGCTAGAACGCGAGGCCCACGACGAGCGCAAGAAGAGCGAGAGCTATCTCGCAGACAAGGAACAGGCGAGCAAGCGCGCCGACGACTTCAAGCGCAAGACCGAGAAGCTCAACACGGAGCTGCAAGCTGCGCGCACGGAAGCCGCAGAGCTGAAGTCTGCACACGAGGCGCAGCTGGCCGCACGAGACGCGAAGGACGCCGCTGCGGCAGCAGACCATCAAGCGGCCCTGGAAGCGGCCGAAGCGGCCAAGCAAGAGGCGCTAGCCCAGGCTGCCGAAGAGGCGGAGGCGGCCCAGGAGGCGGCGCTGAGTGCGGCGGCAGCAGCCGCGGCTGGAGCCCAGGAGGCAGCCCTCGCCGCTGCTGCAGAGGAAGCGATCGAGGCTCAGGCCGCGGCCATTTCCGCGCGAGAAGCCGAGATCAAGAAGGAACACGACTCGCGCCTGGCTGCGTTGCACCGCGCGAACGAAGAAGCGCTCTCGAAGCTCAAGGCAGAGCACGCCGAGCAGATGGACGCCGCGGCGCGCGAAGCAGCAGAGGCCCTCTCGGCGCGAGAAGCCGAACTGGAGGCTCAGCGCGCATCGCTCGAGACATCCCTCACAGCGGCTCACGACGCTACGAAGGCCGAGCTGGCGGAGCTCGGGCAGGCAAAAGAGCAAGCCGAAGCCGAGCGCGACGCGCGCATCGCAGCCCTGAGCGCCGATCTCCAGGAACGCACGGAGGAGCGCGACAGCGCGAACGAGACCGTCGAGGCGCGAGACGGGAAGATCCAGAGCCTCGAAGGGGAGCTGGAGGCCCGCGACAGCGAGCTGCAGCAGACGAAGCAAACCCTCGAGGCGCGAGACGCCAGCATCGCGGAGCTACGCAGCGAGCTCGCCACCCGAACCGAGGAACGAGACGAGGCGAATCAAACCATCGAGTCTCGGGATGCGGCCATCGCCGCAGCGAACGCGGCTCTGGCTGCGCGCGGTGAAGAACTCGACACCGCAAACCAGACGATCAGCGAGCGCGACGAGACGATCGACGAGCTGACAGCCAACCTGTCGACCCGCACTCAGGAGCGCAACGCGGCGAACGAGACCATCGAGGCCCGGGACGAGGCCATCCGCGAGCTGAACAGCCAACTGTCGACCCGAACCGAAGAGCGCGATACCGCAAACCAGACCATCGAGGCCCGGGACGAGACGATCAGCGAGCTGAGGGTCGAGCTCTCGACCCGAACCGAAGAACGCGATACCGCAAACCAGACCATCGAGGCCCGGGACGCGACCATCGCTGGGCTCACCGCAGATCTGCACGCACGCACCGAAGAACGCGACACTGCAAACCAGACCATCGAGGCCCGGGACGCGACCATCGCTGGGCTCACCGCAGATCTGCACACGCGCACCGAGGAGCGCGACACCGCAAACCAGACCATCGCGGAGCGCGACACGACCATCGCCGAGCTCCAGGGCGACCTCTCGACTCGCACCGAGGAGCGCGACGCCGCCAACCAGACCATCGCGGAGCGCGATCAGAGCATCAGTGAGCTCCAAGCAAACCTCGAGGAAACGCAGGAGCAGCTCGCCGCCGCACGAGAGGCTGGTGAACGAAAGGACCAGCGCATCGCAACCCTCGAGGCACAGCTCGCCGCGACCAAGCAGGAGCTCGCCGAAAGCCAGGAGGCGGGCGAGCAAAAGGACCAGCGCATCGCAACCCTCGAAGCACATCTGGCGTCGACTCAGGCCGACCTCTCGAGCACTCGCAGCAGCCTGAGCAGCGAGCAGGGTAAGTACGCGAAAGCCCGCCAGAAGTGGCAGGACGACCAGGCCTCACTGGAGTCGGCGAAGGACGCCCTCGCGGCTGCGCTCGAGCGCATCGAAGAGGCTGAGCAACGCGCCTTCGACTAGCCACGGCCCTCGACCCCATCAGAATTCGACGCATTGCGCCGAGCACGCCAGGGCTCGGCGCGATTCTGTTTGTCACACGAAGCGCGAGCCAACGTCACATGGGGCCCGGACACTCCCGGCTTCGAACGGCGCTGCGCCCGCGGGGTGTCGGCAGGCGATTCGTTTAGGGCTAAACTACCGGCGGCTTCATCGGGGAGCGCCGCTCGCGATCCCAAGCGCTCACGCTACTCAGCAAATAGTGACCCGTGAGTCACGATTTGATTGCGACGCGCTCCTGCATAGAGGAAACTCCCACCATGCGATATCCCGCCGCTACTTCTCGTCGCGCACTGCGCGTGCTCTCTCTCGGCACCCTGACGGCGCTCGGTGGCTTGCTAGGCCTGGCGGCCTGCAGCTCTGACGATGGGAACACGCAGCAGCAGCTCGGTAGCGGCGGCAACGGAGCAGCCGGTGGCGCGAGCTCCGGCGGAAGCGGAGGCGCGGAAACGCTCCCCGGGCCGGAGGAATGGAACCGAGAGGTCACCGCCCCCAGCACCGAGGAAGCCACGACCGGCCGCACCTCGTGCCAGTACAAGGCGGGAGCGCTGCCCAAGGAGACGCACGGCGCTGGAGCGCCGATGGGCGACGACATCCCCATCGATCACATCGTGGTGGTGATGTCCGAGAACCGCTCCTTCGATCACTACCTTCAGGGGATCCGTAGCATTGGGATCGACGCAGACGTCGCGCCCGACACGTACACGAACCCCGATGAAGAGGGCACCCAGGTGGCACCGGCGAGGGACAGCGCCTACTGCTTCGCCGACACTCCGCACAACTGGAACTCCACCCACCGCCAGATCAACGGCGGCAAGATGGACGGCTTCGTGACGGAAGCCAGCGGTAGCCATGAGACGCCGATGAACGCGACCCTGGAGTACATCGAAGGCAAGCGCGCCCTCACCTACTACACCGAGGAAGACGTCCCGCTGGTTTATTGGATGGCCAAGAACTTCTCCATCGGAGATCGCTACTTCTGCTCGGTGCCCGGCCCGACCTGGCCCAACCGTGAGTACCTGTGGGCGGCCACCAGCTTCGGCCAGAAGGGCAACGATTTCCCCCAGGAAGTGGACAAGACGATCTTCACGTACCTGAACGAGCGCCAGCTCGACTGGAAGTTCTACCACCAGAACACACCGAGCATGGCCATGCTGCTCGATGAGTATTTCAAGTACCAGGGTGAGGGACGCTTCCACTCGATGGACGACTACTACGCGGACGCAGCAGCTGGGACGTTGCCTCAGGTCGCGATCGTCGACCCGGGCCCCGACGTACGCGTGTGGGAAGGCATCGACGAACACCCGCCAGCGCAGACGGACATCGGCCAGAACTGGATGAGCGGCGTCGTTCGCTCGCTCGTGCAGAGCCCCAACTGGGAGAGCTCAGCGCTGTTCATCACCTATGACGAACACGGCGGCTTCTACGACCACGTCAGCCCGCCGGAGACCGACGACGACCACCTGGAGGAGGGCTTCGGGCAGCTGGGTTTCCGCGTGCCCGCCCTGGTGGTGGGGCCCTGGGTCAAGCAGGGCGTGGACAGCAGCGTCTTCGACAACACCTCGGTGCTCAAGTACCTCTGCGAGCGCTTCGGCGTCGAGCCCTGGACCCGGCGCATCGCGGCGGCGAACTCCCTGGGGTTGCTGCTGGACAGCGAACGCATGGAGCGCAACGAGCCCATCGAGCCGCCGGTGCTGGACGCGGTGGAGCTGCCCGACGAAGAAGAGGTCGAGGGCTGCCAGTACGACCTGCGCAGCGCCGCGTCCGGTCAGCCCGAGCTGGAGGACTTCATCGGCCGCCACCTGCCCGGGGCGTCTCGGCTGGACCAGCTCTCGGACATCAAGCGCCGGCTGCTGGACCAGGCGCGGGAGCGGGGCGTGCTGGGCTGATCAGCTCTTGCCGTAGGACAGCTTCCACTGGAGCACGAGGCAGTTCAGCGGCGAGGGCGTCTCGTCGCCGAGCGTGGCCTTGATGGCCGGGTCGTCGCCGTTGTTGAGCACGGCCTGGCAGGGCAGCACGATGGACTTGGCGATGGTCTCCGAGGTCTTCTCCAGCACCCAGGCGCCGCCCTTGTCCTGCTTCTCCAGCGAGGCGCCGACCGGTCCCTTGGACAGGTCGAAGCCGGCGTCCTTCTCGGAGAAGTCCACGATGTCCACGTCGGACATGTAGAGCTTGGCGAGGCGCGCGACCACGTCGCCCTGTTCGTCCATGTCCGGGACCAGCTTGGCGTCGGTGCCCAGGTAGCGGCCCGCGGCGCGGGACAGGGAGTTGATGTTCTCGCGCTTGTCGTCGACCTCCTCGACGGCCAGGCAGTGTTCGCGGCCGGTGCGGATGGGGAAGATCTTGGAGGTGAAGGTCTCGGCTTCGAGCTCCTCGTCGATGTTGATGTTCGCGCGGGCGGCGGTGCCGGCGAGCAGCTCGCGGCGCGCGGCGCGCGAGGACTCGTCGTTGATCTCCTCGACGCTGCCGCTGATGTAGGCGTCCAGGCCCGG
>JAUILJ010000189.1 GCA_030433055.1 Polyangia bacterium | reverse complement strand
AGCCACGCTGGTGGTCAACAAGCTTCGCGGCGTCCTGAAGGTGGTGGCCGTGAAGGCACCTGGCTTCGGTGACCGTCGCAAGGAGATGCTGAAGGACATCGCGGTCCTCACCGGCGCAACGGCGTTCATGGAGGACCTGGGCCGCACCCTCGAGGGCGTGACGCTGAAGGACCTCGGCCGTGCAAAGCGCGTCGAGATCTCCAAGGACGACACGACCATCGTCGGTGGCGCTGGCAAGAAGGCCGACATCAACGGTCGCATCGCGCAGATCCAGCGGCAGATCGAGGACACCAGCAGCGACTATGACCGCGAGAAGCTGCAGGAGCGTCTGGCCAAGCTGGCCGGTGGCGTCGCGGTGGTTCGCGTCGGTGCTGCCACCGAACCGGAAATGAAGGAGCGCAAGGATCGCGTCGAGGACGCGCTCGCCGCCACGCGCGCCGCGCTGGAAGAGGGCTACGTACCTGGCGGTGGCGTCGCCCTGGTGCGCGCGACCGCGGCCCTCAAGGACCTGAAGCTGAAGGGCGACCAAGAGCTCGGGCTCCGCCTGCTCGAGCGGGCCGCCAGTTCGCCTCTGCGCCAGATCGCCCAGAATGCTGGCGTCGAAGCCGAAGTGGTCCTGGCCAAGGTCGTCGGCGGGAAGGGCCCGTTTGGCTACGACGCCCGGAAGGACAGCTACGAGGATCTGGTGAAGGGCGGCATCATCGACCCGGCGAAGGTGGTGCGCACGGCGCTCGAGAACGCAGCCAGCGTCGCCGGGCTCCTGCTAACCACCGAGGCCCTGGTGGTCGACAAGCCGGCGCCCGCAGCGCCCGCGGGCGGCGGCATGGACCCCATGGGTGGCATGGGTGGCATGGGTGGCATGGGCGGAATGGGTGGCATGGGCGGAATGGGTGGCATGGGCGGATTCCCCATGGACTGAGCCCCCCAGGCTTCCTTCACGCACAACGGGCAGCGCCGAGAGGTGTTGCCCGTTGTGCGTTTTGTGCTCGCTCGGGAGAGTCGATGGGCTGGGCTAACGATCGTTCGCAATCCATGGGTTTTCGGGCCGAATCTGGTCACAATACGGGCTGCGACCGCCTGGGACCGTTCGCTGTACGACCCGGCCTTCGCGTATATCCTCGCGGCAACGCGTGAAGGGCAGGGCGATGACCGATGACATCAGGTGGCACGCAAGCAGCGTGAGCCGAGAGCTGCGAGCAAGCCTGCACCGCAACCAGGGCGCAGCGGTCTGGCTGACAGGGCTATCTGCTTCAGGCAAGAGTACGCTCGCCAGGGCACTCGAGCGGCGCTTGGTAGAGCGAGGCGTGTTCGCCTACGTGCTCGACGGCGACAACCTACGCCACGGTCTGAACAGTGACCTCGGGTTCTCGCCCGAAGACCGCACGGAGAACATCCGGCGTGTGGGCGAAGTCAGCGCGCTGTTCGTGGACGCCGGTGCGATCGTGATCAGCGCATTCATCTCTCCGTATCGCGCTGACCGGGCCCGCGTGCGAGGACTGCTGGCGCCCAACGAGTTCCTGGAGGTGCACGTGGCAGCTCCGCTCGAGGTCTGTGAGGACCGGGACCCCAAGGGCCTCTACGCAAAGGCTCGTTCGGGGAAGCTCCTGCAGTTCACGGGGATCTCCGCGCCATACGAGGCCCCGGAGGCGGCCGACCTGGTGCTACCAACTCACGAACTCACTCCAGAGCAAGCCACCAGCCAGCTGGAGGAGCTCCTGGTGAAGCGAGGGCTCCTCAGCTAGCCCCAGCAGCTACGAACTCACGCCGGAGCGACCAATTCATCAACGGGCGGTTTTCCCGGCGCTTTGAGTTCCTTCGCTCATCCGTTGAGTTAACATAATCTATCTTATGCGAACTTGCTGAGGGTGTGGGGGGTGAGGAACGATGCGTGATTCGGCTCCGATGGGATGGCAGCAATGATGGCTGCCCCATTGGACATCCACTGGCAAGCAACGGCCGACCCGCCAGCGACCAGAGCAACGACCAGCCCCACGGGACATCGTGCCCCGGGACATCGTCCCGGCGTCGCCCAGCATCAACGACAGCGACCAGCCACGGGACATCGTCCCGGCGTGGCCCAGCATCAACGACAGCGACCAGCCCCACGGGACATCGTCCCAGCGTCGCCCACCCGCATCTATTTTTCCGCGCGGCACCGGGTTGCGCTTGCGGTTTGGGCACCGCGTATCGTCGGATCGGGCTTGACGATTTTACGATTCAACACCACCTCCTCATCGGTTACGATTTTACGATTCGAGCGTGACATCGGACTGCGTTACGATTTTACGATTCAAACTTGCCTCGAGGCTCGTTACGATTTTACGATTCGAGCGTGACCGACCTGCCCAGCCTGCTCCTCGATCTCGCGCGGAAACACGACTCGATTAACTGCACGGAAATTAGCGAACAAACGGGTTACACCCGTCAAGCAGTGCACCGGCACCTCAGAGCGCTCGTCGATGCAGGTGAACTGGCGGTCGCCGGGCGTGCGCGGGCCACGCGCTATTTCCTTCCAAGGTCGCAGCCCGGTGCATTTCAGCTGGATCTCGCTGACTGCGATACCACGGGAACCTGGGACGCGGCGCATGCTCTTTTGATCCCCGAGGAATCGACTGAAGCTGCCGTCGAGGTGACTCAGCAGTGCTTATTCGAGTTGTTACAGAACGCCGAGACGCACGCCGCGGCGGCCTCCGCCGAGCTGCGGTGTCGCTCTCACCCCAACCTGATCCGCTTCGAGCTCCAGGACAGCGGGCTGGGCCTGTTCAGGCGCATCCGCGAGCAGCTGGGGCTGCCCAGTGATCTCGACGCCTTGTTCTCGCTTTCGAAAGGGCCGCTCACCACCCAGCCAGCCGCGCATTTCGGGCGGGGGCTATTCCTCGTGGCGGCAGCGTGCCAGCGCTTCGAGCTGGTGGCGAATGGGCTGCGCTGGGTGCAGGACAACCTGCGGGGGGATCAGCTGCTCAGCGAGGGCCCAGCTGGGGTCGGGACCACCGCCCGCTGTGAGATCGACCCTCAGCGCGACGTGCAGTGGGACGAGCTGGTGCGGCAGCAGCTTCCAGGGACCAGCCCCCTCAGCGCGACGGGTCATGTGAAGCTCTTCGAGCACGGACCCCAGTTCGTCTCGCGGGCTGAAGCTCGGGCGCTGCTTCGCGGGCTGGAGTCCCTGCGGGAGGTCCTCCTGGATTTCAAAGGCGTTCAAGGCATCGGCCTGGGCTTCGCTCAGGAGATCTTTGCAGACTGGGCCGCCGCACACCCGAAGGTGCGCATCCGCGTGTCAAACGCGAATCGCGTCGTCGAGCGTGTACTCGCTCAGGTAGGCGCACACCTTGAGTAGCACCCCGCCGCCTCCCCCTCCCACCAGGGGCTGGGTCCGGCGTGTCCCAGCGGCGTTCGAGTTCATCGCGGTTGGCGCGGTCACGGTCTGCTTCTGGTGTTTCAGCCGGTGGCGGCCCGGCGATGAAGACGAGGGATTCTACCTGCTCGCTGGGCAACGGGTGATGCACGGCGAGCTGCCGTACTTGGACTTCTCATTTCCGCAGCTGCCAGGCACCGCCTATCTCTATGGCATCGGCCAGGCGCTGTTCGGAGCTGGCATGAGCCGAGGGCGAATCCTCCCGGTAGCGATGGCAACCGCCACGCTGGTTCTGGTGTATCTGGCCGTCCGGCGACACACCGGGCGCGTCGCCGCGGCAACCAGTGCGGTCTTGATGGGCGCAAACGCGCTGTCGTTGCTCTGGCTCACCGTGGCCAAGACGCACGCGCCTGCTCTGATGTTCGCGGTGGCCGCATCCATGGTCACCCTGGGAGCTCGCTCGAACGGACGGCGCGCGGTGGGTGGAGCATTGCTGGCGCTGAGCGTTTTCTGTCGAGCGACGACGCTCCCCCTAGCCCTTCCGTTGATATGGTTCGCCGGAGCGCCCGACGCTCTTGGTCCCGTGGGCACACAGCCAGTACCACGCGCCAGAGTACGGTGCGCTGGGTGGTTCCTCCTGGGGCTCGTCGGCACGCTGACCCCGTTGCTGGTGCTCGCGCTCACCGCTCCCGGTCGGTTCTGGTTCGACAACGTGACCTACCACACGCTGTATCCGGGGGGAGATAGGAGCTGGGCCCGCGTCAGCGGAGTGCTGATTGAGCTGTTCGGTCTGGACGCGCGCAGCCCCGCGTCGGGCTCACTCGGGCTACAGAACAGCCTGCTCATGGCGCTGGTCGTCGGGTGCCTCGTTGCCTATGTCCGGCTCCCCCGAGCCGCGCGACGCTATCTGGTTCTGGCGGGAGTCCTCGCGCTGACCTGTTTCATCCCGGTTCGCCCAGCATCCCAGTACTTCGTACAGTGCATACCGTTCCTGGCGATTGCGTGCGGTATCGCCCTTGGGAAGGCTCACCGTCCTCTGCTGATCGGAGCCAGCCTGCTTTGCTTGCCCGCCGCAGCCGCCCTGATCGTTCGCTACGCCGCGGTAAACTCCCCACAACGCCCGGCAGCCCAAGACGAGGTCGCTCGAGCGATCGATGCCCTCGCCCAAGGCCGCGGCAGCGTGTCGTCCGCCGGCCCCAACTGTCTGGTGGCCACGCGTAGCGCTCGGACTGCCGCCGCTTACTCCCAATTCGCTCGCATCGCCGGCTCGCGAGTACCCGAGGAGGTGCGTCAGCAGAACTCGCTCTTCCTGGATGGGCAGCTCCTCACGGGATCACCAGGAGAGCCGGCGCCCGTGGTCTACGCCGCCGGTAGTCTGAGTTCCCCGCTGATGTACTTCGGTCTGCAATCGCTTGGCTGGGCGCCTGCCAGGACGATCCACGGGGTCACTCTGTGGACCCGGAGATCAGCGCGGTGAGCTGACGTGCAATGCGAGGAACTGCCCCTCGTTGGTCAGCACGAAGGCGCGGTTTCCGTGGGCTGCAGGCGCCATCGAGAGGCCCATGCCGGTGTGGATCCCGTCGATGACTCCACCGTCCAGCGGAGACACCAGGTAGATCCCGCGCTGGGACGTCGAGAACATCAACGCGCCCACGATGGGCACCGGGCGCGAGACGCCGCCGCTCGGCAGGTCGCGGTGCCACACGCTCTCCCCCGTCCCCGGCTCGAGCGCCCACAAGCCGCTGGTTCCGGTGGACGCAATCAGCAGTTCCCGAGCAGGAATGGCGGGACCACCCTCTGGATCCGGGTGCCCTGGCTCATGCCAGTGGAGCAGATCCGTGACCCCCGCCACGGCGGGGTTGGACCACAGCTGGTTGCCCGTCTCCGCATCGAGGGCGTAGACCCCACCTTCATAGCTGCCCACGGCCACCGCGGGCCCATCCGGTAGCGTGAGCGGCTCCGGTGTGGTGTCCACGTCCAGGTACTGAGGAACGTCACCCAGCAGCTGCTCGGCCTCCGCCGAGAGATCCACCGGCTGCCAACGTTCGGCGCCAGTCGCCGCGTCATAGGCGATCACGTTGCCGTCGCTGTACGCCAGGTAGGCCAGCCCACGCCAGACGAGCACACCGGAGTGACCGGCGACTTCCATCCCCAGCGCAGGCGCGCGGTGCTGGCTCCACTTCACCTTGCCTGAGCGAGGCTCGATGGCGATCAACGTATCGTTGGCGTTGACCGCATACAGCAAGCCGCCCGCGAGCACCGGGCGCTTGTTGATCTCGGCGTTCGACATGAAGCGCCACAGCAGCTTGCCGTCCCGCGCACGCACTCGATACAGCGCCCCGTCATTGCTGCCGAAGTACACGACGTCGTCGTCCGGGTCGTACAGCGGCTCGCACTGGACCGGGCCCAACGTCTCGAAGCGCCAGAGCACATCGCCGTTGACGGCGTTCAGCGCGTACAAGCCATGGTCGCTCGAGCCAACGAATACCCGCCGCCCGGCGACATCGATCTCCGGCTGGCCGCGCTCGTACGGCTCGCCCACCTTGCGGCTCTCAGCCAGGAGCGAGCGCCGGTACTCCACCTCGATCGCCCAGCTGGGACGGTGCGCCCAGTTCGGCAGCTCCGGATTGGCCCCGGCGCGGACCGCCTCGCAAGCGGGCAGCCCAAAGCCGCAGCCGACGATCAGACTCGCCAGCGCGACGCGCTTCACTTGCCCCCGCTGGGTGCGGGAGCCGGTGCGGGTGCCGGCGTGGGAGCGCTGCTGGGAGCGGGCGCCTTCGGCAGCGGCTTGCCATCGGGACCGATGCCCAGCTTCTTGAGCAGATCGCCCGCGCCGCCCTGCATGTTCTTGAGGCGCTCCTCCATCTCTTGGAGCTTCTTGAGCATTTCCTCGGGGCTCTCCTGGACCTTCTTCTGGGCCTCTTCCGCAGCCTTGGGGTCCAGCGTGCCGAGCATCTGCAGGCTCATGGCGTACACGTAGCCCTGACGCGAGAACTTGTCGTCGCGGAGCTTCTCGTTCACCTCGAGCAGGAGCTTCTTCGCGCCTTCCTTGTCCCCAGCCTCGAGGGCAAGCCGCGCCTGGTGATACATGCCGAGGGGTTTGTAGCCCTCGATGCCCTCGAGCGTCTTGTACAGCTCCCCCGCTGCCTTCTTGTCGCCCTTTGCCTCCACGGCGAGGGCGGAACCTTCGGTCGCGCGGGCCTGTACGTCGAGGTCTACCTTGGCGAGCGCCGACGCGAGCACGATCTCGTACTCCGATTTGGCCTCGTCGTATTTGGCCTGATCGAAGAGCACACCCGCCAGCCCGAGGTGGGCGAGCGTCTCGCCTGCGGGCTCTGATGCGACCTTGAGCGCCGCGCGGTAGGCGTCTTCGGCTGCCTTCAGCCTCGCCTTGTGATCCTCGAAGGTCGGCACGCCCATCTCCTCGGGCAACGGTGGCTGGTCCTTGGTCAGACCAGTTTCCGCACGGATACCTTTCATCAGAGCATCCGTCGCCTTCGCCTCGTCCTGTTTGTGGACGTAGCTGTACACATACCAGCCCACGGTGCCGACCAGGCCAAAGACGATCACCCACTGCAGGATCTTGAAGTTCTGCTTGACGAAGCGGCCGGCCTTCGCGCTCGAGCGCGCGAGCACGTCGTCGACCATCTCGCCAGCATCCAGACCCACCGCCGCTGCGGCTTCCTGGCGACTGCGCTTCTTCCGGCGCTTGGCCGCGGCCTTGGCTCGCAGCCGACGGTTGCGGTCGCGGATCTGACGAATGTCTTCCTCTTCCTCTTCGGAGTCTTCCTCCTCAGAGGCCTCTTCGGACTCTTCTTCTTCGTCAGCCTCGTCGTCGTCAGAGTCGTCGTCTTCGTCCGACTCTTCCTCTTCGTCGTCCGCGGCTTCGTCCTCGGTCTCCTCGTCCCGCTGCTTGGACTTGGGGCGCTTCAGCTCTTGCTCTTCACGGGCACGGCGCTGGGCGCGACGGGACGACTTCTGCTTCTTCTGCTCTGCCACCGGCGCCCGTATAGCATCATCGGGGCCTCTGGGAAGCCTCTGAGCGCTCCCTCACCCCCACCCCGGCCTATTCTTCTTTCTGGCCAGGTTTCCAGGGCTTGGGAGGCGGAGGCGGGAGCTCGTCGCTGAGGGGAACCAGCGCCAGCCCGCGAATCGTGACGCCACGCTCTGCGAACACGACGACGTTGACCGGCTTGCCCGGTTTGGCCCCCACGCTGTCCGCCAGGCGCGCCCAGACCTCGACGGGAGCATTGCTCTCGGGAACGTCGAGGACGGTCGCCTTGTCCCGATCGATGCGAGGCAGGTCCTTGGGGCTGCGAGGGATCCCCTTGGCATCGTACTTGAGCACGATCTCCTCGGGTCCGATGTACACCTTGCCGCCGCTGCGGCTCTCGGCTCGGACGAGCGCCCGAACGCCGCTGCCGTTGCCCCCTTTCGGCACGATCAGCAGCAGCTGGACGCCGAGCTGCGCTTGCTTCTCGAGCTTTGCCAGGTGGCGCCCATCCGGCCCTCCCAGCCGCTCCAGGATCTTCGCCTCGCGGGCGAAGCCCACACCGCCGGCCAGAGGATCCGGTACCCCGAGGAAATGCTTCAAGGGTTCGACCAGCTCTGCCGTCGCCCCCAGCTCGACCAGCGCTCGGGTCAGCTCCACGCGAGCGCTCTGATATCGCTCCTTCCCGAGCGCCTTGGCCAGCGGCACCCGGGCCACGTCCTCGCCGATCTCTGCGAGCGCCCGTGCGATGAACGGCCGTAGGCGCACGTCGTCCAGCGATTGAACCATCGGCCACACTGCGTCCTCCGAGCGCAGGCGTCCCAGCGCCGAGAGGATCTGCTTGGAGCGCTCGAAATCACGCGCGTCCCGCGCCTTCCACCACGCGATCAGGGTCGCTTCGCCGCGCTTGTCCCCTGCCTCGGCGAGGGCCAACGCCGCAAGTCGCTTCCACTCGAGGTCAGCGCTCTTCGCCAGCTCGTAGGTCAGCGGGGCGCCGCGGCCCAGGCGAGTGAGCGCCAACGCCGACCAACGCTTGACCTGCTCGTCCTCGTCGCGCCGCAGGGCGAGCTCCAGACTACTCGCGCTCTCGGGCCTCCCGAGCTCGAACAGGATCTCCGCAGCCTTGCGCCGGATCTCCACGTCCGCATCATCGAGCAGCGCCGCGATCTCGATCGCCGCGTCTCCGTCACCGCTAATTCCGCGCAGAATCGGCGCGGGCCATCCCTTCCCCTCCGCTCGCTTGCCGCTCTGCTCGAAGCGCCCATGGCTGGCTCCAAGCTGTTTCAGGCGTTTTTGCAGTGCTTCCCGGCGACCACGATCGTCGATCGGCTTGCGCTCCTCCGGGTCCTGATTCAGGTCGAAGAGCTGACAGGCACCCACCCGGCGCTCGCAGATCAAGCGCTGACTCCCCTCGGCAAGTAGGCTCTGTGAATCGGTTTCCACCAGCGCGAACCCACCCACAGGTCGTCCAGCCTCAGGCTTTTCCTTGCGGGCCTTGGCGATGACCGGGCTCAGATCGCGCCCACGAACACGAGGCGGGATCGGAACGTCCAGCGCTCCGAGCACCGTGGGCAGGAGGTCAATCGTCTGCACGACCTCGTTGACCCGGGTGCTTGGCTTGGGGGGTGAGGACAGCCGGGAATCAGCCCCAGCTCTCCCGCGCTGCTCCGGGATCGACACCACCAGAGGTACCCGGACCTGCTCCTCGTACACGCTGCTCCCATGGTAGCGCCCGCCGTGATCGCCAAACTCCTCGCCGTGGTCCGAGGTCACGATGACCACGCTCCCTGGACGGCGCTTGCGCATCTCCTCCACCAGCCGACCCACGGTGCGATCCGACGCGGCAATTTCCGAGTCGTAGCGGTCGATGTCCCGCTCCCCGAAGCCGAGCCCGGCGTGGGCTTCGTAGGGCTCGTGAGGGCCAAACAGGTGCACCCAGACGAAGACCCGACGATCGGCGTCTTGGGCATCCAGGTAGCTTGCCACCTGCTGGACCCGGGGCTCCCCTTCCAAGAACTCCTGCTTCGCGTACTCGAAACCGAGCTGTGAATCCATGAACGGCTGGAAACGATCGCGGTCGATGAAGAACACCGCCGGCGGAAAGAACGCAGCCGTGCGGAAACCGTACGTGCGCAAGATCCCGGCCCAGGTGTCCGAGTCTGCTCCAGCCCCTTGGAGGAGCAAGGGGCGCATGTACTTACCCGTCATCAAGCTGGTGACGGAGTAGGACGTGTGAGGCGTGGGACAGTAAGCCCAGTTGAAGACCACTCCACGGTGGTCGGCGTCACCCGCAGCGAGGGAGTCGATATGGCGGGTCGTCGTGCGTTCGTAGCCGTAGGCGCCCACATGATCGGCGCGCAGCGCGTCGATGCTGATCAGCATGACGTCGTGACCTCGCCAGTCCAGGTTCGATGCGCCTCGCGCTTCGCGACTCAAGCCCTCACTCTTCAACTCACGCCAGCAGTCACTGCCTTCACAGTCCGTGTTGATCGGCGGAGGCGGGGCGAGCCTCCCTGCGACCAGAACCGCCTGACCCAGCACCGGGGCTCGTTCGAGCACCACCATCCGGTAGTTGTCGAATGTGGCGAGGCGCTTCGCGGTAGCGGGCGAGAGCAGCACGCTGAGGCACCAGACCCCCAGCAGGACCGAGGCGCGATGGCGACGGGTAGAGCCGCCACTGGAGGGCACCAGCGCCGCTGCCAGGCACAGCGCCGCGATCGCGAGGCTGGTGTGAAATCCGGGGTAGAGGCGCACCAGGAGCAACCCGTTGGCGAGCTCGAGCGCAAGCACCACGCCCACTCCCCACGCCGCGAGCGCCCAGGGACGACGACGCGCCAGCCGAGCCGCCCGCGGAGCGAGCCACAGCATGCAGAGCCCCCCGATCACGGCGACCAGCGCCGCGAAGCCTACGCGCCGTGGGGGGTCGGCGAGGTGGCGACCACCGCCCACCGACCAAGCTGAGAGACCTCCGGCCAGCCCGATGAACACCGCCAGGACGCGGCGCGCTGCACTGGTGTCACGCCTGAGCAGCGCTCTGGCGCCTGCGCCGACCAAGCCGCACGCCCCAGCAAGACCGAGCGCGGTGGGAGCGAGCCACAGCGACCCGAACTGCACTTCCCATATGCTCGCGAAGCGCTGCTGGCCGAGCAGCGCCACGACGAACAGCTCCGCGGCCAGCGCAAGCCACGCGGCCGCGATCCCCGAAGCTGCGTGGTTTGCTGCCTTACGGAAACGCTCAGCCCACGCCCTCACACGCGGAGGACGCGACCGAGGAGTCGTGGCGCTCACTGGAGGCTTGCTCGCCATGCGCCACCGCCCGAGCCTTCGGCTCAGATGTACTCGACTTCCACGACCTCGAAGTTGCGCACACCCGCGGGCATATGGACTCGCACTTCGTCCCCGGGCTCCTTCCCGATCAGGGCACGGGCCAGGGGCGCAGAGATACTGATGGTGCCCTCGTCGATGTTCGCTTCG
>JAUILJ010000188.1 GCA_030433055.1 Polyangia bacterium | reverse complement strand
AGAGTTGCAGGGCCGCTAGAGTTGCAGGGCCGCTAGAGTTGCAGGGCCGCTAGAGTTGCAGGGCCGCTAGAGTTGCAGGGCCGCTAGAGTTGCAGGGCCCCGGAGCCATTCGTTTTTTTGGCTTCGGGGGTGGCAGTCTGAGCGCGTGCTCGGGATAGACTAAGTCATGGACCAATTCCGTCGCTTCGACGAAGCGTACTACCATCGCTTCTACGAGGATCCGAAGACGCGCGTCGTCTCCGCGGAGGAGCACGCCAGCCTGGCGAGCTTCGTGTTCTCGTTTGCGGAGTACAACAACCTCAAGATCAAGTCGGTGCTCGACGTCGGTGCGGGGGTTGGCCTCTGGAAGCAGTGGATCGAAAAGAACAAGAAGGGCATCAAGTACGTTGGCACCGAGGTCAGCCAGGCCATGTGCAAGAAGCACGGCTGGCAGAACCGGGACGTCGCCCGCTGGCGTGATCGCAAGCGTCACGATCTGGTCGTGTGTCAGGGTGTGCTCCAGTACCTCCCGGATCCCGACGTCGCCCCTGCCATCGCCAACCTCGCGGCGATGGCAGGGGGGCTGATCTACCTGGAGATCACCACGCGCCAGGATCTGCGCGAGCAGTGCGACAAGGATCGCACCGATCACGACATCTACATCCGCAACGGCTCCTACTACCGAGGGATCCTGCAGAAGCATCTCGTGCACGTCGGTTGCGGCCTCTACTGGCCCAAGGACATCGCCTGGCCGTTCTTCGAGCTCGAGATGTGCGCCACCTCGAAGTAGCGCCATGAGCAGCCGTGCCCGCGCCATTACACGCTTGATCCTGTTCGCGCTGGTGATCGGCGTCACTGTGCTGGGCATGCTCAACGTGTTCGGTGACAACAGCGCGGTGAAGCAGCAGGCGACGGAGATCGTGTGCGGCAAGCCGGGGTGCGAAGCTCACCTGGTCAAGGAGCAGCGTACGCCGTTCTCTCACAGCTATGGGTTCCAGGCCTCGCGCCAGAGTCACGACCTGATCGAGATCGAGTGCGCCCGCAAGTTCGTGTTCGTCGGCGCTTATCAGTGTGAGAACGTCACCCCAGCGCCCCACTGAGCTTTTCCGCAAGCGAAAATAGCGGCTCGCTTGGGGGCGAGACGCGCTGCAAGGGTCCCTCACCCCCGAGAAAGCCAGCGCTCGGTTCGCGTCGGGATTGCCTCGGGCATTTCCCCGGGGATCACTCCACCGCGATCCCCAGATCTTGGCGCAGGCTCAGGTAGGGCTCGGAGATCGAGAAGGCCCGCAGGTCGTCCAGGATCTCCGCGCTCGTCACTCCGGGCATGGGCAGGCGCTCGACGAGTCCTTGAATGGTCTCGAGATCACCACCCAGGAGCAAGCCCACGCGGCTGCGCCCAAACGCGAGGCGCCTGCGCCATTCGGCCAGCTCCTTGCTCACCTGCTTGACGTGCAGCTCCGCGACCGCGGCCTCGAGCTCCGCCAAGGCGTCTTCGTCGAGCAGCTCCTCGAGGCGCTCGCCGAACGCCTCAGTCTGATCGTCGACGTCGATGCCCTGCGCGCCCCCGAGGTTCAGCCCGGCGAGGAGCAAGTGGGCGAGCTCGGCGTCGCTCGCGTAGACCTCCGCGAGCTCGAAGGGGCTCACCAGGCCTGCGAGCGTGCGGCCCCAGACGAAGCCCAGCTCCGCAGGCCCGAGCCCCGAACCCAACCTCTGCGCGGCGACGACTCGTGGCTGACCCAGGGCACCCTCCACGCCTCTGGCGCTGGGTAAGATGCGGACGCCGATTTCACTGCCGAAGCTCTGCTCCCAATCCCCACGGATCCAGAGCTCGGGTTGATCCACGCCGAGCAACCGCGCGGCCCACCCCAGGGCTCGTACCAGGGTGGCGGTGCTCTCTGGATCCTGCTTGTTTGCTCCCTCGAGCCAGGGCAGGCGCATGCTGTGCTCCGACGCCAGCCGAAGTGCTGCATGCTCCAGCTTGCCAAACACCGCGTCCAGGCTCGCCTGTCCATCGCTCTGCTGACTCGATGCGCCCAGGGCAGCGGTCTGCCAGCGCTGGGGAGTGATCCCGCGGGTCGGCGTGATCGCGCCGTCGGGGCGGTGCTGAGTAGCCAACAACGACTCATTGATGTCAGCCTCCCCCAGCGTCTCCAAGGCGATGGCCGCGTTCCAGGCGGCGTCGGTGTCTTCCGCCTTCTCGAACAGCCAGAGCGCCCGGCGATACACGTCGGGATTCTTGGGATGATGCCGCGCGGCAAGTTGAAACTGGCGCGCTGCCGGTATGTATTGCTGCTCTGCCTCGTACAGTTCGCTGACGAAATAGTACAGCTCGAGCGCCGTCGGATCGCACTCCAGGGCCCGCTGGAAGCTGCGCTTTGCGCCTTCCAGCTCGTCCAGCTCATCGCGGTACAACAGGCCCAAGCGCTTGGCGAGCTCGAAGCTCACCGGCCCCTTGGGCATGCGCTCGAGGCTGGCCTCGTAGGCCTTCGCAAGGTCCGCGAAGCGCCGGCGTCCCGCGAGCACCTTGCTCGTCAGCTCGAGCGCCTGGAGGGCCGCGGGGTCGCTGTCGAGGGCGCGGTGGCACAGCTCGAGCACCTCCTCCCCACCTTCCAGTTCCGCGTCGGCGAGTTTTGCCGCACGGATCCAGATGAGGGCCTGCTCCTCGGGGTCCAGCGTCACCTCGCCCGCCGTGGTCAGTGCGCGAATCGCCTGCGCTGGGCGCTCGAGCTGGCTAAAGGCTGAAGCCAGCTCCAAGTAAGCAGCCGCATTGGCGGCATCGGCTGCGCAGGCAGACTCCAGCACCGTCACGGCCTTGCGTGGGTCCTGGTGTTCGAGCCAGATCTTCCCGAGCTCCACCAGGCTCATGCTCTTCACGTGCGGGTCATCGGTCTGCTCCGCACGGCGGCGCACCCAATCGCTCAAGCGCTGGATGTCACCACCCGCCAGCACCAGCGACTTCGCTTCGGAGAACGCGACGGCGTCGAGGGGGGTGATCGCCAGGGCCTTGTCGTAGTTGTGCAGAGCTTCGTCGGCTTTGCCCTGGCCAGATTTGGCTCGGGCCATCCCCAAGTACACTTGAGCGTGTTCGGCGCCACGCTTGCTGCCGAGCTTGAGCAGTCGCTTCTTGTACTCGGTCAGCGCGGCTTCGTATTGCCCCGCGGCAAGTAGCTCCGCGGGGTCTGGCGGCGGCGGAGCGCTCGGGCGCACCGAGAGCGGCGCGGAGCCTGGAGGGAGCGACTGCGGTCCCCGAGAGCTTGGAGGCGCCGACTGCGGCCCCCGAGAGCTGGGGGGTCCATTGACGGCGCGCATGGCTGGGTTGCTGCGCCCGGTCGGCTTGGGCGGGGGCCTCCCCAGGCGGCCGGAGCTGCGCGGCGCCTCGCTAAGCGGCGCGCTATCGGCAGCGCTGGCCGGTGGCCGCTCGGAGTTTCGAGGCTCGAGGAGGACCTGGAGCACGCTCTCCTTCGCCGGGAAGAAGCCCACCACCTTCAGCTCCGCGAACGCCGGATCCTCTCGCATTCGCTCGTAGAGCGCCTTCGCGTCGAGGGCCCGTCGTTCGTGCTCCGAGCGCTCCAGCGTGAGCAGCAAGAGCCGCGTCAAGAGGCCCGGCCGCGGCGGTCCCTCGGTGGCCGGCCTGGCGGAGACCATCAGGCTCATGTCCGGCCCGTCAGCGAGCGCGCTCCTCATAGCGTCGACCAACTCGATGCCCAGCGTCGGCGCGTCCTCATCCTCGACATACACCAGGTCGAAGATGGCCAAGCGACCGCCAGCGCGGGCAGAGAGCACCTCCGCAAGTTTCCCTACAGAAAATACACCTCCGCGCGGGTCGTCCAGCACGAGCTTGGCTTCGCCCTCGACGAGCCGCGCGTAGCCGGAGAAATACACCAGGGTGTCGCCCGGCTCGACCCCAGCGAGCGCGCGCTCGAGGCGCCCCTTGAGCTTGCGACGCGCCTTGACTCGCTCGAGGGCGAAGCGCGCATCCGGCTCGGCGAGCCGATCCTCGATCAGATCGCCATCGAGGGCGCAGCCAGGGCGCGGAGCGCAGCGGGGGTTTTGGTCGTAGTTCGAGGCGAGGATGACAGCGAGTCGCATAGAATGGGAGGGGCTTTGGGGAGCGCACCGGCTACGAACCAGCGCGCGAGCCGCGCCGCGGGAGGGGCCGCGGTGAGCCGTCCAAGACGAACGGCACGACGGGGAGCTACCACAAGCTGGAGCGGGCTTCCCACATGGAAGCGGACTTCATGCTGATCAGAATGATCCAGCGTCCGTGTTTCGTGACAGCCGTGTTTCCAGCAGCAGAGGGGACGTTTCAGTTCAGGCTGCGCTGGCTCGGTTTGCCGAGGCGCTCCAGGACGCGCCTCACCGCATCCCCATCATCGGCGTCCGGGAAGCGTCGGAGATAGTCGTGTAAGTCAGCGCGCGCCGCCTCGGGTGCGCCCAGCTCCGCGTTGAGGATCCCTCGATCCCGCAGCGCTTCTTTGGAGTCGGGGATGAGCGCCACCAGCCGATCGAGCACCACCAGGAGCCTTGGGAGCTCGCCGCGCTTCAAGTAGACGCTGCGCAGGTTCGTCAGCACGCGCGCCAAGATCAGCCGCAGCGGGCTGGGATCCAGCAGGCCCTGCTGCAGCACTCGGCGCGGCCAGCCCACCTGGTCGAGCATGCGCTCGAGATCGGGGAGATCCAGCACGCGGCCACCCGCGAACGGATCGAGGATCAGGTACTCTTGATCGTCCCCGTCGAGGCGCACCAGGAAGTGTCCAGGGAAGCCCACTCCGCTGGCGCGCAGGCCCGCGCGCCGCGCGACCTCCACGTAGACCAGCGACAGACTGATCGGGATCCCCACCCGGCGGGCCAGCACCTGATCGATGAACGAGTTGTCGGGGTCGTAGTAATCCTCGCGATTACCCGCGAGGCCGTAGCGCTCGCTGAGCTCGAGGGCGAGCGCCTCCGCCTGGTCACTCAGGCGCGCCGTACCCAGCGCGCTGAGGGGATCCGATAGCTTGATCAGCGCCTGCTCCACGCCGCGCCAGTTCAGCATCGGCCGGGCATCCCGCGCGATCAACAGGGCGCCCGTCAGGAGATCTAGATCTTCATCCTCCTGGGCGGCGAACTCCTCGAACTCCCAATTTCCCCGCAGCAACTCTCTGGATTCGTCGCTCATTCTGAGGGCTCCCGACAGCAGCGGAAGCCGATTTCGTAGAAGCGAAAGCCGTCTCCGTGAGTGATGATGTTGTTCTGGCAAGTGCGGGTATCCGCCCAATAGCGCCCCTTCAGGTTGCCATGAAACTGCGCCTGGCCGCCGTCCCTGCGCCGCGTCCACTCCTCGACGCTTCCGGTCAGATCTCTCACTGCGCCGACTCCGAGGCACGCTGGATAGGTCCCGGCCGCCTCCGCCTGGTACAGATCTCGAACGTGGTCGGCCGCCGCCTTGGCACTGGCAGAGGCCTGGCTCACCCCATCGAACAGAGCTTCGAGGGAGTCATAGCCCGAGCCGTCGAAGGTATAGGGCCAGCCGCTGAGCAGCGTCTGGTTGTAGACTTTCCAGGTCTTTGCGTCGTTGCACAGCCCGGGCTCTCGCACGTCTCCATACGGATACTGGTAGCCCTCTGGCCCCCCGCAGGTGAAGGTCCACTCGTCATCGTAGCACAGGCGCTTGTCGTGCCGCGTGCACCAGGCCTCGGCCTCGTCGAAGTTGAGCATCACCAGGGGCAGCTCGCCCTCGAGATTTGGGGCTTCGTAGCGGTCCATGCACACCGGGGCAGGCAAGCTCGCATCATCGATGAATGCCATATCCGCAGGGCAAGGCTCCTGGGGAGCGTCCAGAGGAGCGTCTGCCTGGGCATCCGAGGCCGCTTCCGGTCCGCCGTCGGTTAGTGCTCCACCGGTCCCTCCGACTCCCCCTCCCCCCGACACGCCAGCGTCAGCCCCCGCGGTGCCGCCCGCGCCGCCGCTCAGCTTCAAGCCGTTCTTCGCAGTGTCTCCCTCGCTGCAGCTCAGGGCCGTGAAGCAGCAGCCCACGCCAAAGAGCACGGACAAGATGCGCCACGGCGTCCGCGCACGGTCAACGGGAGGTGTTCCCACACAGCAAGCGTTGAATGGTTGCCATGCAGTCGCAACCATCTCCCTCGATCGGCCGCTTTTTGCGGGCTACTCCGGCCTTGCCCCCTTCGCTAGCGGGGTCCACTCCCGGCGCCGCCGCAGCACCCGCGCGGGCGCTGGCTTTTTCCACGAATCTACCCGCTTGGCGTTCCGCGTAGTTCCAGGGCCACGCCCTGTCGCGCTGGCGTCCACCGGTGAGCCGCACTAGCTGACCCTATGCGGTTACGTCTGGTCCTGGGTGGTCTTGGCATTGGCCTGTTGCTCGTCACGACGGCGTGCAGCGACGAAGACGATGAAAAGGATCCGCAGCGCGGCAAGGGCGCCGGGGCGAGCGGCGGAAGCGGAGGCACCAACGGGGGCACCGGCGCGGCGGCTGGCGACGGCGGCATGGGTGGCATCTCGGGCAACGGGGGCATAGGCGGTTCCGGAGGGAACAGCGGCGGAGCGGGTGCCGGCGGAACGAGCGGCGGCTCCGCTGGCGCAGGCGGCACGAACGCAGGCGGCACGAACGCGGGCGGCACGAACGCAGGTGGCAGCGCCGGAGCGAGCGGCGGCAGCGCTGGGAGCTCTGGCGCAAGCACGGGAGGGACGGGCGGCGGGTGCCCCACTGGCTACGGTGACTGCGACAGCAACCCCCTCGACTGTGAAACGGACCTGAACCTGGTCACCAGCTGCGGTTCCTGCACCAAGACCTGCAACGGCGCCAACGGCACGGTGGAGTGCCAGTCCGGGACCTGCGTCATCACCGCGTGCGACACGAACCACGGCGACTGCGACAACGACGAGAGCAACGGCTGCGAAGAGAACCTCGTCAACAACGACAACCACTGCGGGGTCTGTGGCCGTGACTGCGCGGCAGCTGGTAGCACCTGCAGCACGAACATGTGCGCTCCGGTAACGGTGCAGGCGAGCCTGCCCTTCGGCATACAGGGCTACCAAGGCCGCACCTGGACGTACGGCGGCGGTGACATGTACTACACCGACTACTATTCCTACACTGTGCGGCGCATCCCGCTGGATGGGTCGGCGGTGGAGAACATCTGGAACGCCGCCACTTCCTGGGCTGGCCGCTTCAGCATCGTTTATAACCCCACGGAAATTATCTGGGTCCAGCGCGGTACGCCCAGCGTGGTGTTGAAGAAGGCCCACACGGCCGCCGAGTCAGACCTACCACAGGTCGTGTTCACGCCTCAGTATCAGCCGTACTTCCTTCAGCAGAAAGGCAACGCCTACTACTGGTTCAGTGGCGACTACCAGAGCGGTGATCCGGCGGGCTACATCTACACGCGCAGCGCGACCGCCCCGTCCAATGATCCTGGCACTCGCATCATGGCGGTGGACCAGGGCACGCACGGGACCGTACGCACGTTCGTGGTCGGCGACAGCGCGCTGTATTGGTACACGACAGACACCAACCCCGGCGAAGTGCGGACCACCCCGCTCAGCGGTGGGACCCCGACGGTCGTACCCACCGGCACGATCGCCACCGGGTACGCCGACGACCGCGTGCGCTTGTTTCCGGTCGGCAACGATCTGTATTACCAGCGCGCCGAGGGCACGTCGTTCGCCAACGGCATCTATCGCTGGACCCCAGGGGACACCGGGCCGGGCACGCAGATCGTCACCCAGGACAACATTTCCGACTTCTTGGTCGACGGACAGAATGTCTACTTCATCTTGCTGAACCAGAACGCCGTCTACAAGGCCCCGATCAGCGGGGCTGCCGCCGTGCAGATCGCCAACGTGGGCGGCATTCGGTTCCTGCATCAAGACGCGGACTCCCTGTACGTCTTCAAGAGCACGTCGAGCTCGAGCTCCTCGATCACGCGAGTCCTCAAGTAGCGTCAGGGGCTCCGCGGTCGATCCTCTTCACCGCATCGCTCGCGCACGTTCCCCGAGCGTGTCGTCTCCGCGCGTATCGTCTCCGCGCCGGAGGACGCAAGCGATCTCCGCTTCTCGAGCAGCGCCTCAGTGAGCTGGACATCCCCAGCTTGGACGGCTACCTGCGGCGCTACGCGCGTGGGAGAAGCCAGCTCTTCGTTCAGCTGGCGTGTCCCCGGCTTGGTTTCGAGTGTAGGTGACGTGCCGCGCCTGCTGACGCGCCGCGCCTGCTGACGCGCCGCGCCTGCTGACGCGCCGCGCCTGCTGACGCGCCGCTCTCGGGCGACCTACTCTTCGATCACATCCATGAAGAAGCCTGCAAGCGCGGTGTGACCTGCGGGCGTGGGGTGAATGCAGGTGATGTCGAACCACTGCTCGGCGTTGGGCCCGCGGTAGCACTGCAGGTCCATGCGATCCCTGCGGTACCCGTGGCCACAGAACTGCTCCATCATGAACACCATGTCCGCGCCCGTGTCGGCGGCGATCTTGGCGTAGCCCTCGTTCATGCCAACCAGCACGGCTGCGCCGCTGAGCCAGGTACCGCTCAGGCCCGCGAGGCCAGCGGTGGGACACGAGCTGAGGTCCGCGCTGGTGTCCGTGTACTCGTAGACGTTGGCGAACACGACGTCGTTGCCCATGGGGAAGTTGGTCGCGTCCTTCAGGTAGGTGATGGCCTCGCGCATGACGTCCACGTAGCCGTTGGCCTCAGCCTGGGCCGCTGCGAGCTCGGGCTTGTCGCGCGCGATGGCGGCAATGTCGTTTCCGCCCGAAATCACCAGAGTGAGCGTCTTGACGTTGCGCACGTCTGCGTCACCGAAGCAGTTCGGGATCTGCGACTTCATCAGGTCGTCGTTGCGCGCACCGTTGACCGCGCACGACTTGGTCTCCACGCCAGGGAATTTTGTCTTGAGCGCGGTGTCGAGCTGGGTGCGCACGAACTCAGCCGAAGGCGTGGGCGGGGTGCCGTTCATGATCGAGTCGCCTAGATAGACGATGCGCTCGATGCCCTGGATGTCCTGATGGTTGGTGCCATGGCAGTGGCTCCCGGTCGTGATGCCTTGCACGTCGTAGTCCCAGACGATGAGGCCGTCCTGGATGTCCGCGAAGCAGTCGTTGCTGGTCACGGCGCCGCTGCCACCGTTGCCGCCGGTTGCCCCGCTGCCCGCCGCGCCGCCTTGGGCACCTGCACCCGCGCTGCCGCCTTGAGCGCCGGTTCCGCCCATGCCGCCCTCGCTCTCTCCGCCGGTGCCACCATTTCCGGAGCCGCCGCTGCCGCCGTTGGCGTTCGTGCCCGTGTCACTCCCTGAGTCGGAGCCACACGCCGTCACCAGCAGCGCCCCGCAGCCCAGCGCCAAGATCCCCACACCCATGCTTCCAAGACTCAAGCTTCGCTTCCGTGCCATGGCAACCTCCCCGGCGTCTGATGTGACGCGTTGCAAGTGGCGGCAGCGTAACGCCAGAGACGCCCAGGACACAATCCAGACCACAACCGTTTGGTTTGCGTTTCAACCATCTGGAAAAGATCGCTGCAGGACGTTTCAATGCGCAAAAGCGCGGTTTCACAGCAGGAATCACACGAGCGCAGCTCTGAATCGCCCTGGTGCGTGTCTCACTCGCAGCGCAAGTCGGGTTGGCGCACTGGGGCAAGCTCCGTGGCTCGTCATACGCCTGAGTCCAGCGCGACGGACCATTGCCTCGCGGCAAGAGCCATCGCGCACGAGCGACGGGTTTCACCCCAGCATGGGAATCAAATCACCACCGCCACATCCTGAAGGTCGCCAGTTTGGCCTGCTGGGGGCGCGCCCTACTCCTGGATCACATCCATGAAGAACCCAGCGAGCGCGGTGTGCCCAGCGGGAGTGGGGTGGATGCACGAGATGTCGAACCATTGCGGCGTGTTGGGGCCGCGGTAGCACTGGAGGTCCATACGATCCCTGCGGTAGCCGTGGCCGCAGAACTGCTCCATCATGAAGACCATGTCGGCGCCCGTGTCCGCGGCAATCTTCGCGTAGCCTTCGTTCATGCCCACGAGCACTGAGGCGCCGCTCAGCCAAGTCCCGCTGAGGCCCACCAGGCCTGCGGCGGGGCAAGAACTCAGATCGGCGCTCGTGTCCGTGTACTCGTAGACATTGGCGAACACCACGTCGTTGCCCTTGGGGAAGTTCGTCGAGTCCTTCAGGTAGGTGATGGCGGCGCGCATTTCATCCACGTACCCAGCAGCCTCCGCTTGAGCTGCCGCCAGCAGTGGCTTGTCTTTGGCGATCGCCGCGATATCGTTTCCGCCCGAGATCACCAGCGTGAGCGTCTTGACGTTGCGAACGCTTGCATCACCGAAGCAGTTTGGGATCTGCGACTTCATCAGGTCGTCGTTGCGCGCTCCGTTCACAGCGCACGACTTGGTCTGAACGCCGGGGAAGAGCTGCTTGAGCTGGGTATCCAGCTGGGTGCGCACGAACTGACTCGAGGGGGTCGGGGGCGTGCCGTTCATGATCGAATCGCCGAGATACACAATCCGCTGGATGCCCGTGATGTCCTGGTGATTCGTGCCGTGGCAGTGGCTGCCGGTGGTGATGCCTTGCACGTCGTAGTCCCAGACGATCAAACCGTCCTGGATGTCGGCGAAGCACTCATTGCTGGTGACAGCGCCGCTGCCGCCGTTGCCTCCAGTGGCTCCGCTGCCCGCTGCGCCGCCTTGAGCGCCGCTGCCGCCTTGAGCGCCGCTGCCGCCCTGAGCGCCGCTGCCGCCTTGAGCGCCGCTGCCGCCCTGAGCGCCGCTGCCGCCCTGAGCGCCGCTGCCCCCTTGAGCACCGCTGCCGCCCTGAGCGCCACTGCCGCCCTGAGCGCCACTGCCGCCTTGAGCGCCGCTGCCGCCTTGAGC
>JAUILJ010000187.1 GCA_030433055.1 Polyangia bacterium | reverse complement strand
AGCGACCTGCAACGCGGCGCCTTCGAGGCCGACGCGTCCCCAGACCGTCGGTGTCACGGCGACCCAGCCGAGCATCAGGCCGCCCAGGACCAGCATGCCCAGGGTCATCAAGATCGCGAGGCCCCGCAACCTGATGTAGCTGCGCGTGTCCCGGTTGCCGCGGGCGAGGCTGAGACCCTCGATCATTGCCTGAGTCCCCGAGGAAGCACTCCACAACGAAAACAACAGGCTGAGGCTGAGCTGTGCTCCGAGCGTCGTGCTATCCACGATGCGCAGGAGTTCTTGAGTCAGCAACTGACGAGCCCTCCAGGGCAGCACCCGCGTGAGGCTCTGCATCTGCGCTACCACGTCGTGGCTGTCGAACAGCAAGCCGTAGACGCTGATCGCCGCGATGGACAGCGGCAGCAGCGCGAGCACACAGAAGAACGCCACGCTGCCTGCCACCATCGGGACGTCGTGATCCCGCGCTCGGTTCACCACGCGCACCACGAGCTTGGCTGCGCCTTTCAGCCGCCCATCACCAACGCGCGGCTGGCTCCAGCTGCTCAGCGATTGCACCTCGCTTTCGAGAGCAACTGTCGTGCCAGGCGTTCGGGGACGCTTCGCGGGGTATTCACACCTGCAACCGAGGCGAGGTTGGTGGGGGTGAGGCGATCTGGTTGTGCTCCAGGATTCGTCACGACAGCCGATTGGTCCGTCAGTCCCTGCGTGGGCCTCGGACGCCGCCCAACGAGCGGTTCGCACCAATTCGGGTGCGGATGCGTGAACTTGGCGAGCGCGGCGTCCGAGGCCAGCGGTTTGGCTACGCTGGCTAGATCCCGCCGTTGAAGGCTGCGACCTTGCCGCTCATGTAGCGGTTCTCCAGCGCGAGCCAGGCGATGGAGCGCGCAGCTTCTTCGGCGTTACCGAAGCGCCGCGCAGCGCTGTAGCTTTTGTATGCCTCCCGGGTTGTTTCCGTGAGGTTACGAGAAAGGCCCGACTGCAGCAGCCCCAGAGTGAGCAAGTTCACGCGGATGTTTCGTGGCCCGAGCTCCTTGGCGAGCCCCATGGCTAGGCCACTCAGCATGCCCTGGCAGGCCGCGAACCCGGTAGGAATGGGTAGTGACTGTGCGCGATCGAGAGCGCCCACCAGCACGATGTCGCCGCCCTGAGGCATACCGCGCGCCGCCCGCTGGCTCGCGATCAGCGCCGAGCGGCAGATCACGGCGTACGCCTCGTCGAACGCCTCGACCTCGATCTCGTCCAGCGCCTGGGTGTCGAGCACCGCGGCGCAGTGGATCAGTATATCGGGTGCTGCAGCGGCGGCTTCCAGGCGAGAGAAGAGATCACCAATTGCTGCGGGGCTGCGCAAGTCCACGCGATGGGCGTGTTGCTGCGTTTCCTGCGCCAAAGCCGCAGCCGCGGCCTGGCCGTGGTGGAACGTGAAGTGCGTGTGTACGCCCCGACTCGCCAGGGCGCGCACCACCTCGCTCCCGACGTACCCGCTGCCTCCCAAGACCAGCGCCGTCCGGTTCATCCCAGAGCCTCCAGGTAGTCGATGGTTTCGCGCAGGGCCTCGGGGATGGCGAACAGGCGCTCCTCGGGGATGTTGAAGCGAGGCTGCATGCGCAGAATGCTCCAGTCATGGCCACACGAGAACGCAAAATAGCCGCGCGGATAAAATCGGTGGCACACTAGGGGCGCCATCACGCTCTTGTGCTCCAGGCTCTCGAAGCCGAAGTGCTCGAAGGAGAGCCACGGATGATCGAGGGAGTCCAGCGCCACGCCCAGCATGAACCCGGAGCCGCGCACCTCGCGCACCAGCGGTGAGCTCGAGAGCGCTTCCTGGAGCGCAGTCTTGAAGCGGGCTCCCAGATCTACCACCCGTTGCAGCAGCTCTGGCGTCAGCAGCTCCAGCGCCGCCAGGCTCGCGACCGCGCTGAGCGCGTTGAAGCCCATGGTGGTGTTGTGGCTCTCACCGCTGGCGAAGTGGGCGCCATACGCCGACTCGAACAGCTCACGGCGAGTAAGCATCGCGCTGATGGGCATGAGGCCACCACCCAGGTGCTTGGCCAGCAACGCGACGTCGGGGCGACGCGGCCAGTTCTCCGACGCCAGGAAGCCGAGCCCTGCGCGACCCAGCCCCGTCTGGACCTCATCGGCGACGAGCAACGTGCCGTGCTTGCGAGTCAGCTCGCACAGCGCGTCGATGTATCCGCGAGGCAACTGACGCACGCCACCCTCGCCTTGGATGGGCTCGACCACGACGCAGGCGACGTCCTCGGATGCCAGGGCGCGGCGCAGGGCGTCCACGTCTCCGAATGGCAAGTGCGCGGCCCCCTCGACGAACGGAGCGAACGGGTCGCGCAGGTAGCCTGGAGACATCAGGCTCACGCTGCCATACGAGCAACCGTGGTAGCCACCGTCCAGCGCCAGCAGGCGCGGCCGCTTGGTGAGCGCCCGAGCGAGCTTGAGCGCGGCTTCCACGGCGTCGCTCCCGGTGCAGCCGAAGAAGGCGTTGTCGTAGCCGGTGCGCTCCGCGAGGCGCCGCGCCAGGCGGCCGGCGAATGGATTGACTCGCGCGGGGTACCAGGAGGGTGCGTCGCTCTCCAAATACTCCTGCATGGCCCGGACGATCGGCACCGGTTTGTGACCGAAGGCTTGAGTGCCGTGGAGGTCCTCGATCCACCCCGACTTTGCCGTGGCGATGCGCCCATCTTCCGTACGGATCACCTTGAGCGGCTCACCCGCCAACGCGGCGCGCTCGGCGACCGCCGGGTTGATGAACTCCCGGTACTCGTCGAAGCCGTGGCGGAGGATGTCGGAGTAGTCTGCCATCGTGGTCTCGTGCCTGATCCAGGTTTCTCGGCCTGGGCCGCTCAGAGCGCGCCGTCCACGACGAGCTTCGCGCCGTGCATGAGCTGGTTCTCGTCGCTCAGCAAGAACACGCAGAGCTCTGCCAGCTCCTGTGCGCTGCCGAAGCGACCCAGAGCGCACTGCTCGAGGTACTCCTTCTTGCGGTGCTGTGGCAGCGCCTGGCCCATGCCGGTCTCGAGCAAGCCGGGAGCGAGCAGATTGACCTGGACGTTGTAGCGCCCGACCTCGCGCGCGAGCGCTTCGGTGAAGCCTCTGAGCGCGGCCTTGCTCGCGGCGTAGTGCACAGGCGCTTCGATCACCCGCTCCGAGGCGAAATTGCCGATGTTCAGGATGTGGCCTCGTTTCTGGCGGATCATGTGGCGCAGCGCTGCTCGGCTCATCAAGTACGCGCCCTTGACGTTCACGTCCATCACCAGATCCCAGTCGGCTTCGTCCAGCAGCGCGATGGGCAGCACCTGGGTGATGCCCGCGTTGTTGACCAGCACGTCGATGCCTTGCCACTCGCTGACCAGATCCTGGATCACCGCCTGGACGTGCACCGAGTCAGCGACCGAGCCTTTGTAGACTCGTGGCTCGCAGCCGTGCTGAGAGATGGCGGCGCGCGCGTCTGCGGCGTCGGCGTCGTCTTCGGAGTAGGTGAAGGCGACTCGTGCGCCTTCGCGCGCCAAGGTTTCGCCAAGCGCGCGACCCAGCCCACGGGAGCCGCCCGTGACGAGGCAGCGCTTTTCCGCGAGGCGTCGGGTGGCGCTAACCATGAAGTGGATCCTGCCTTTCTCCTGCGTGGGGCCGACCAGCAGCGGACTGAATCAGTGGCAAGCGCCGGCCCCCTTCGCGCTCCCAGCTACGAGGCTGCTGCATGAAGCGGGGCTCTTTCTCGCGGTACAAGACGTTGTAGTTGCAGACCGGGATGCTGCTGCCGTCGGCGTAGCAGTTGCTGTCGCAGCACTGCTTGACGCGTTCCACGTCGAACGTCTCTTCATCCATGTGGGAGTGCACATAGACCGCCTTGGCGGCGCGCTCGCTGATGCGCAGCGCCTCCTGCGCGCTCAACGGCTTTCTGGGAAACAGACGCCGGAGCAGCGACTCCAGCAATGCCAGCGCGCGATCTGCGTCGGCGCCTGAGAGCGTCGGGACGTCTCTCCTCACCCCCAAACCTGCATCCAACGGGCCCACCCACAGCTGATTGATGGCGTCCTTGAGCGCTTGCTCGAGGCGCGGCGTCGGTTCGAGGTAGAGGTGATCCCGCAGGCACTCGACCAGCGTCTCCCGGGGCATGAAGCGGGTGAATGGCACGGGAGGCCCGCCTTCTGGATCCACGAGGAGATAAGCGATCTGGTAGCAGAGCGGGTGAGCGCAGGGACTCGGCACGAAGTCTTCTCGGCGAAGTAGGCCGGCGGTCGTCTCCTGGATGCGATCGAGCACCTCGACCATCGAGATGCGCCCGCTGCGATCGAAGTGGACGCCGCCCTGCCCCGTATAGGTGATGGTGTGGACTTCGAGGTGGCGCACGTTGGGTTGCGTGAGGCCGAGCTGGATGATGCGACCGATCTCATGGTCGTTGTAGCCCTTGGTCATCACGGGGATGAGCGTCGTGTCCACGTCGTACTCTGCGAGCAGTCGCAGGCACTCCAGCTTGAGATCGATGAGGTTTGCGCCCTGGAGCGCGTAGTCCGCGTGTTTCTCGAAGGAATCGAAGGACAGCGCGATGCGAACTCCGAGCCTGGCGAGGCGCTCGAGCAACGGGCGATCCTTCACCAGGCGGATGCCGTTGGTGCACACGCTCACCCGGTGGATCCCTCGCGCCTGACACAGCTCGACGATCTCCGCGATCTGCGGATGCAGCAGCGGCTCACCGCCGGTGAAGTTCACCAGGTCCAGATCTCCCTGGCTGTTGCTGATCAGGTGATCCACCACCCGCTCGAGCTCCTCACGGCTCATGTGGAACGCGTCGTGGTTCTTGTTGTGCACGTAGCAGATCGGGCAGTCGAGATCACAGGCGCTGGTGATGGTGACCACGGGGAGCTTGATGCTCTGGGTATGGCTCGCGCACGGACCGCAATCGAAGGGGCAACCGTGTTCGACGGGCCGAGCCACATGGGGCGGCGGTGCGTCGATGGCGCTGAGCCGCTCGGTGGCCTGGTACCATGCGCTGTCGGTGGAGAGGCGCACCTCGAAGTCGCCGTGCTCCGGGCACGCCTTGCGCATCCACACCTGCTGATCCCGCTCGACGATTTCCGCGGCGATACCTCGCTTGCAGCGTGGGCACAGGCTCGTGGTCGTGCTCAGCGTCGCGTCCCCCATGCACGGGAGGCTAAGCAAGGCGTGCGCAGGCGCAAAGCAAAAGCCGGCCGGAGACGTGGAAGCCCAAAGCCACGCGGCGCTGTAAAGACGCCCGCTGGGAACGAAGCAGCGCTGGGAAAGCGGCAGGGCTGGGAAAGCGGTAGAGCGGCGCGTACCATGCCGCCATGAGCGAGGTGGTGGGCGCCCAGGGGCTTTGCCAGGCTTTTGGGGACGTTCAGGCCTTGAAGGACGTGAGCTTCAGCGTCGAGGGGCCTGGTTTGGTCGCCCTGCTGGGCCCCAACGGCGCCGGCAAGACCACGCTGCTCGACATCCTCGAGGGGCTCAGCTCGCAGAGCGCTGGGGAGTACCGCCTGTTCGGCGAGAGCTACGGGCCGAAATTACCCCGCGGATATCCCAAGCGGCGGGTCGGCGTGGTGATGCAGCGGGAGGCGCGCCTCGAGCGCATCCGCGTGGCAGAGTACGCCGAGCTGTTCGCTGCCATCCACGGGGTCAGGCGCGGCGCCCAGAGTATCCTCGAGCGCGCAGAGTTGACTCAGCGCGGTGATCAGCGCCTGGTCAGGCTGTCAGGGGGAGAAGCCGCGCGGCTGTTCATCGCGACCGCACTGGTGCACGAGCCCGAGCTGGTGTTCCTCGACGAGCCCACGGCTGCGCTGGACCCCGAGAGCAAGCACAACGTCGGTGACTGGCTGCTCGAGCTGGCGACGGAGCGAACGATCCTGATGGCGACCCACGACCTGCGGGAAGCAGACCGGCTGTCTCAGTTCCTGATCTTCTTGGTCGGGGGTGAGGTGCGGGCGTGGGGCAACCGTCGCGAGCTGGTGCAAAATGTACCCGCGCGGAAACGTCGTGGTCTCGGCGTGGAGGATGCGTTCTTTCACTATTGCGAGATCACGATTCGCGCTGGCCTCGCCATCGCACCCGACGCTCCGTCTCCCAACCAGCCCGACGGCGCGAACGTGGGCTCCGAGGGGCCCGGCCCCTGATGCGCGCGCTGTGGCTCCTGATCAAGCTGCGCCTGCTCGACACGCTGCGTAGCCCGAGCTCGACCGGGTTCGTGTTCTTGTTCCCCATCGTACTCCTGGTGGTGGTCGGGGTGGTGTTCATGAATGGGCATCCGTTCGAGCGCCGGACGCTGATCCTCGTGGATTCACGAGGGAGCAACGCGGGGCCGAGCACGTCGGAGATCGAGCAGACGCTGGGCGAGTACGATGAGCTGTTCTTTGACTCCGAGGCAGAGCTCGAGCCAGCGCGCGGCAAGCTCGCTTCGCGCATGGGGAGCGCCGTGCTGGTGCTGCGAGACTCGGGGAGCGAGCTGTTAGTCGGGCCGCGAGAGCGCCTGTTCGGCGCAGGCTTGGCCAGTGCGCTGGAGCCCAAGCTTGGCGCGCTGCCCTCGGTGCGGGTCGAGGCCTTGCCGCGTTTTGGCTACGTGCACTACTTGTTTCCGGGGTTGCTCACCTTCTCGGTGCTGCTGAGCGGCCTGTTCGGGATGGGCTACGTGATGGTCGCGTACCGGCAGAGCCTGTTTCTGAAGAAGCTCGCTACGACACCGCTCCCGAAGTCGAGCTTCGTCCTGGCGCAGATCCTCTCTCGCAGCTTGCTCGTGCTGGGCCAGAACGCGTTGTTGCTCGCCGTGGGCCACTTTGGCTTCGGCTTGCCACTCGGCCTGGGTCAGATCGGCTGGCTGACGCTGGTCTCGAGCTTGGGGCTCCTGACGTTCATGGGGATGGGTTTCGTGCTCGCCTGCGTGATCCGCACGGAAGAGCTGATGATGGACATCATCAGCTCGATCAACGTGCCCATCGTGTTCTTGTCGGAGCTGTTCTTCCCGTTGGCCGTGATGCCGCGGCCGCTGGCGTGGGTTGGGGCGCTCCTGCCATCGACGCAAATGGTGCGCCTGTGCCGTGAGGTGCTGCTCCACAGTCAGGTCACTCCAGGCAGCCTGCTCCCGGGTGTGGGCGTGCTCCTGGCCTGGACTGCGGCTACATTTGGCTTGAGCTTGTTGGTGTTTCGATGGCAGCGCTGAGGACGAACATGGCGGGGACGCTGGTTGGCGGGAGCGCGTCGATGTTGCTCGTGCTCGGGGCGTGTCAGGAGAAGCCGCCGCACAGCGACGTGCCCCTGGGTCCGTCCAGCGCGGCTGGCGTGGCTACCGCCGAGCCCACGCCGCTGCATCCCCATGCAGAGCAACCGCGCGACGCGGGCACGCTGGCGCTGGAAGACGCCGAAGCGGTGACGCCACCGCCGCGGGGCACAGATGCCGGGGCGCTGCCAGCCATCCTGCCCCCCCTCCAAGGGCTCAAGGAGACGTGTGTACAGGCCATGGGGCGGCCTGTGTTCTTCACCCAGAACGTGGCTCCAGGTGGGGACTTTCAGGGGTCGAACGGCTACCGCGTCTACGAAGACGAGGCGGCGTTTCGCACGCTGCTGGGTCTGGGGCGCCTGGGAACGGTGGACCCCCAACGCCAGCGGCTGGTGCGTATCAAGATCTCCCAACGCCCCAGCGCGAACGTGACCACGGTGGTCGATCGCGGGGACGCGGTGGTGATCATCGTCGATGCCCCAGTCTACTGTGGTGGCGCGGCGCCGTACTCTCCAGTGATCGATGTCGTGTTGCCGCGCTCCAACAAGCCCATCGAGGTCCAGAGCTGTAGCCACGGCAGCTGCAGAGGGCTGCCATTGCCGTGAGGAAGTGATGGCTGTCCTGGCTGCCGAAGCGCCGCGGCTCGAAGACGCCGCCACCAGGCGCTCGCCGTGGTTGGTGAGCGCGAGCTTCGATCTGCTGTGGTTCTTCGGGGGCGGCGCGCTGAGCCTGCTCGCGATCGCCCTCGCGCTGTACGCCGGGGTGCCGATGGCGCTGTTGTTCTGGGTGTGGCTGTTGGGCTTCGATGGGCCGCACATGATGGCGGCGTTCACGCGCACGTACGCTGATCGCCAGGCCTGGCGCACCCGACGCGGGTTGTTGCTGGTCACCCTGCTAGCGTTCCTGGTTGGTCCGGTGTGCTTGGTCGTAGACCGTGCGCTCGGCACTGACACGTTCACCGGCTTCCTTGGGCTGGCGACGCTGTACGGGCTGTACCACGTGATTCGACAGCACTATGGCTTCATCGCGCTCTACTCGGCCAAGGTCGGGCAGCGTGACCCGCTCACCTATCGCATCGATCGCTACGCGCTCTACGTGGGCGCGTGGCTGCCGTACTTGGCCTTCGTGTTCACGCACCCGAAGGCGCGGGTGTTGCTTGGCCTCGACCCGCTGGCGCGGCCTTCGAGCGCGCTCCTGTGGGCGACTGTGGTTGGGTTCGTCGCAGCGCTGCTGGCTTTCGTGTTCAACTTTTTTCGCAGCGCCAAGCGCAGCGCGCCCAAGCTAGCGTATTGCCTGTGCAGCGTCGGGCTCTACGGCTTGGCTTACTACTGGGTGGCCGGCTTCGAGCCCGTGTTCGGGGCGAGCCAGGGGGCGGATCAAGACTTCCTGCTGCTGAGCGTGGTGCTCACGATCTTCCACAACGTGCAGTACGTCGCGCTGGTCTACGTGCACAACCGCTCGCGATATGGTGCCGCGAGGAAAGGGCCTGCGGCGGCTGGGTTGGCGCCTTGGATCTCCAAGAGCGCACCGCGCTATATCGCGGTGTGCCTCGGCTTCAGTGCGCTGTACTGGCTGCTCGCGGCGAGCTCTGCCATCTATCCGAGCTTCGGCGCCATCGAGGGCGCGCTGCTGCGCGGCTCGCGGGTTGGAGGGATCTCCGTGAACCAACTGGCGCTTGGCGTCTGGTGGGGGCTCGCGCTGCACCACTACTGGCTGGATCAGCGCATCTGGCGCATCAAGGAGGATCCGGAGCTCCGGCTGCACCTGGGCTTGGAGGCGCCGCGCCCCTGACACCGCCAGCCGCGGGGTTCTGGCGCGGCGAGGCTGGTGTCGGTCCCCTCGCTCACCAGGGCGCCGATCGGTAATCCTTGAGGAAACGGCCCCAGAGGTGCTCACCGGTGTTGAAGCCGTCGATGATGGGGTCCACGATGCGCGCCGCGCCATCGACGATGTCAAGCGGAGGGTGAAAGCCGTTCTCCGCGCGCTTCCGGTCGGCGATGTGAGCCGGATCCTCGTCGGTGACCCAGCCGGTGTCCACGCTGTTCATGTGGATGCCGCTCTGGATGTAGTCCGCTGCGGCGGTGCGCGTCATCATGTTGAGCGCGGCCTTGGCCATGTTGGTGTGCGGGTGCTTGTCCGTCTTGAAGCGCCGATAGAACTGCCCCTCCACCGCGGAGACGTTGACGATGTGCTTGTCCTCGGTCGTCACGCGCTCCATCAGCGGCTTCAGGCGTGCGTTGAGCACGAAGGGCGCGATTGCGTTCACGAGCTGGACCTCGAGCAGCTCGACGGTGCTGACCTGGTGCAGGGGCAGCCGCCAGCTGTTGATCTGCCGCAGATCGATCTGCTGTTCGTCTTGGTCGAGCTGCCCTGCGGGGAAGAGCTGGCCACCGCGATTGAAATCCTCGGGGATCAGCTCGAGCTGCGTGAGCGCGGCGGACATCGGCAGCTGTTCGCTCGACGCGCTCGTCACGAGCCCCGATGCCCCGGTCGCCGCTGCGGCGCCCGCAAGGAGCTTCGCCGCCGGCCCCGGCAACTCGTGGTCGGCGCGCTCCTGCTCGAGCAGGTGCTGGTAGAAGCCTGGGGGGCGGCGCACCGTCTGGCAAGCGTTGTGCAGGATGAAGTCGAGGCGCTCCTCCGTACGTTCCAGGTGTCGCGCGAAGGCTTCGACGCTCGGCGTGTGACGCAGATCCAAGCCGTAGACCCTGAGGCGATGCCCCCAGTCGGCGAAGTCCGGCTCACGGGCGTAGCGCCGGGCAGCATCCTTGGGGAAACGGGTGGTCACGATGACCCGCGCTCCCGAACGCAGCAGCAAGATCGCGCCTTGGTAGCCGATCTTCACCCGCGCTCCGGTGATCAGCGCGGTGCGTCCGCTGAGATCCGCGCGCTGGCTGCGCTTGCCGAAATTGAAGTCGCCGCACGCGGGGCATAGCTGATCGTAGAAATGGTGCAGCAGTTGGTAGGGCTGCTTGCACACGTAGCAGACACGCTCCTTGTGGAGCCGCGTGGGTTCCTCTGCCTCGGGCTCCCGCAGATCCTCGCCGCTGGTGAGCGCCGGCGGAGTGACGAACACCACTTGCTCCCGCAGCTTGCGGATCGGTGCCTGGTCGAGCTGAGCCTCGAGCGCCTCGCGGCTGTCCTTGCGGCGCTGCTTGCGCAGGGCTCGCGCCAGCAGGCGTTGCTCGTTGCGCTCGGGACGCGACACGCGGCCTGCCGCGACCAGCAGGCGCTGCCTGGTATCTGGGTCGAGCTCCGCCAGGAGCGCGCGGTTTTCGACGATCGCTTCCAGCGCTTCGACGCAAGCTTCGAGCGCCGCTGCGTCCACGGGAAGGTCTTCTGACAGCTGCTTTTCGGAGGAACTCACGAGTCTCGATATCGGCAAGAGAACAGGGGATACGCCGAGCGGGCGGGCTCTACAACGCCGCGGGGTAGCTGTCGAGGCGTCCTGCGATACCCTATCGGGCATGCGACGCTTTGGTGTATCGCTGGTGGTGCTCGTCTCGGCGTGCAGCGGGCAAGCGGCTCGGGGCCCGTCGCAAGCCGCCAATCCGCAATCGGTCCCAGGCAGCAGCGATGAACGCCTTGGACCGATTGCGGATTGGCGGCT
>JAUILJ010000186.1 GCA_030433055.1 Polyangia bacterium | reverse complement strand
CCCCCGAGCGGCTGCCAGCAGGGAAACATAGTATCCGGCGCTCTGATATCGGTACGAGCGGCACAGGTTGAACACCCGCAGGCCGCGTTTTGCCCACAGATCGGGGCGCGTAATATATTCACGCGCGGAAACAACATCCACCGACGGTATGTCGAAAGACCAGTTATCGCTTCGATCGACGACGACTAACGATTTCACTTCGAATCCTCTCGTTTGCCATGCGCGGGCAGTCGACGCTCGCTGTCACCGGGCCTGCTTGGCTTCTCGCTGGGCGGCTCCAGCACCAGCAGGTTGGCGTCGTAGGTGACGATGCCGAGCAAGATTGAGTTGAGTACGCGCCCGATATCGACCCAGTAGTTCGGGTCCGGTGAGACGGGATTGGGATGCCACGGATCGGCGACGTGCACCTCGCGGTCCTCGGGATGGTATCCGTGCAGCACGACGAAATGGCCCACCGGGCCGCCCCCGACGTCATCGACCTCACCGCTGTCGAGTTCCCGCGCGGAACGATAGAGGTAGGTGGAACTCAGGCCGGTCAAGATGGGGATCCCCCGCTTGAGGTAGCGCCGGAGCAACGCTCCCGTCAGCTCCTCGAAGCGCACCTCTCCCCCGAGCTCCAAGAACTCGAGGTAGTGCTCCGTCGCTCCGCGGAGCTTTGCGTTGCGTTTTGCGTTTCGCTGGGCCCGCAGCTTGGCGGGCACGTCTACCCCGGGTTCGAACCAGGTCGGGTCGAAGACCTGGAGGTTGTAGGTGAACAGCTTGGCCCGGAAACCTCGGCGCAGCGCGTGCAATGCGAGGGTTACCGCCAGTGTTCCACCTTGGGGCAGCTCCGGCACCTCCTGGACCAACTGACGCAACGGGAGCGAACGCCCGAAATACTCGTAGACGGCGTGCAAGCACGTTGCTCCACAGGACGAGTCGCTCGGTTGTCGTCGGATCCCAACGGGGAGTCGGATGTGCACTGGTGGTCCTCGTGAGCCCATACGGGCACCTCGCGCTGCGCCTAGCACTCGACGTGCCGAACTCCCCAGCCCAAGAGCCTGAACGCCTCGATCGAACGCTAACGAGTGCGATCCGGGAGGAACAGCACAAACGGCGAGGTGATCACTGCCCAAGACGGGAGCGCTTGCGCAGAGCCATCGCGCCCCGGTCGCGTCCGCGCGCAGGTCTTGCACACCCCAGTAGCTGGACTTGCTGGCACGGATGGTGTCAGGTTGGCTGTCACGCTGTGGGAACCTCGAGAAGCTCATCAACCAAATCGTCGCCCGAAGCGACCACGCGCCCCACGACTCGGCCGCGCCGTTCTTCCTCCACTTCCCACGCCATCCCCACCAAGCCGTCCGTTCCTCCCCTCGCCCGCTCGGAGCGCCCCCCATTCGAGGTGGGTGAACATGCAATCGCTCCAGGCTGCCTGGAGCGCCTCGAGCTACCCGTCGCCCGGCTGCCCACGGGCACGCAGCTATCGCTCCCCGTAGCGGTCGCCCACGGTGTGGAACCTGGGCCCGTGGTGTGGGTCAGCTCGGCCATTCACGGTGACGAGCTCAATGGCCTGGCGGTGATCCGCAGCGTCCTGCAGCAGCTCGACCCGCGAGCCCTGCGCGGCACGGTGATCGCCGTCAGCGTCGTCAACGTGTTCGGGATCATCAGCGCCTCACGCTATCTGCCGGACCGGCGGGACTTGAATCGCAGCTTTCCCGGCTCCCCCCGAGGTCCGCTCGCGGCTCAGCTGGCTCACCTCTTCATCGAGCAAGTGGCGCGGCGCTCGAACGTGGGCATCGACCTGCACACTGGATCCGACGGGCGCACCAACCTCCCGCAGATCCGCTGTGACCTGGAAGACCCAGAAACGCGACGCCTGGCCCGCGCGTTCGGGGCGCCGGTGATCCTCCACGCGTCGCTCCGCGATGGGTCTCTGCGAGCCGCGGGGCGCGCGCTCGGGGTCCCGGTGTTGCTGTATGAAGGCGGCGAGGCTCATCGCTTCGATCGAGCGGCGATCGAAGTTGGCGCGCGCGGAGTACTGCGGGTGTTCGCGTCGCTGGGGATGCTGGAAGAGAGCCCTCCAGAGCTTCAGCTGGAGCCGGTGGAGGCCTACAAAAGCACCTGGATCCGAGCGCGCCAGGCCGGCTTCTGTGACTTGCAGGTCGAGCTCGGGCAGCGCATCCACGCAGGGCAAGCCGTCGCCAACATTTTCGATGCCTCAGGGAAACGTGAGTACAAGGTCAAGAGCAAGCTCGAAGGCATCGTCATCGGGCGGCTGCAACAAGCGCTGGTCCATCGCGGAGACGCTCTGGTCAACGTCGCACAGCTCGACGACGCCGACCTGACTCGCAGCTTCTAGTGAGGCGAGTCTGTGATTCGCTGAACAAGGAGACCGGCTAGGGTTTCCGGTAGGGATTCGTCTTGTTGATCCCCGGGTCCCCCGTGGAGGCGGGAGAGGTGGTGGTCGGCCGTGGAGCTGCAGTCACCGTGGGCAGCGGCGGAGGCGCTGAGGATGCGGTGACCGGTGCTCTTGCGTTGACCGCGGACGCTTGCGGCAGCGGATGCGTGCCTCCCGATGCCGAAGCCGCAGGCTCGCTGGGTCGCTTGAAGTCAGTGTACTCGGCTGGACCCGAAGCCACCGAGGAGGGCATCGCGACAGGCAGCCGGGCTGACGCATCTGAGCTGGGTTCAGCCTGGGGATTCGCGTCACGTCGCAGCCACAGGGCGCCGACGATGCCGGCCGCGATGAGCGAGGCAGCCAGCACTCCAACCCACCAGCGGCCGCCGCTCAGAGGTAGCTCAGGAGGCTCTTCGAGTGGCGCGCGCTTCGCCTGTACCAGCGGCACCGGCGCCGTCGCTTCTCGCGCACCCATTTCCGCAGTGATTTGACTGCCGGCTCCCCCATTGGTGGTCGCGGCCACACTACCGCTGATCGATGCCGAGCCACTCGAGGACTCGGGCGGAGTCGCCGCGGGGACCCGGCCAGCAGCCGAGATGCGACTCCGGCGGCGCTCGAGGTCGACGCCGCAGTGTGCTTCAACCAAGGCAGCGACGTCCCGATGGGTGGCGAGCCAGCCGGTAGCGCGATCCAAGGATTCGATGGCCTCGATCATCTCGAGCGGGGTCCCAAACCGCTCGGCCTCGCTTCGCGCTGTCGCCTTCGCGATCAACTCGTCGATGGCTGGGGGCACCTGACGCTTGCTCGAGACGGCGGGCACACCCCGCAACGTGATCTCCGTCACCAGCTGAGCCTCTGTCGCCCCTGGCCACGGCGTTTCACCGGTCAAGGCCACCCACAGGCTGACCCCCAGTGCGTACACATCGAGCGCCGACGTAATTGGGCCCCGCGCGAGGTACTCGGGAGGCATGAACATCAACTTCCCAACCAGGTAGTTTTGGTCCGTCGTCACGCTCGCGATGGCGCTCTTCGCGATTCCGAAATCCAAGATCCGGGTGACGCCGTCCCGGCCGACCAGGAGGTTCTCCGGGGAAATGTCGCGATGCAAGATCCCCAAGGGCGCGCCGGTGTTGTCGCGCGCGGTGTGCGCGGAGTGCAACCCATTGAGGGCGTCGAGCGCGACCCGCAGCATGACCGGGATCGGAAGCTGGTTCATACGCAGCTCCACCCGGTCCACGAGCTCGTCCAGGGCCGCTCCTTCGACGTAGTCGTAGACGATGTAGTACCCCTCGTCGTCCCGCCCGGAGCGCTGAACCCCTACGATGTTCGCGTGATGCAGAGCCGCGGCGACTTTTGCCTCCGCAAGGAATCGGCGGATCGCGTCGGGGTGTTCCATCAAGTGCGGAAGCAGGCGCTTGATCACGACCAGGCGCTCGAAGCCCTCCGCCCCCATAGCCCGCGCAAGGTGGGCCGACCCCATTCCACCTCGACCAAGCTCGAACAGGTGCTGGTACTCGGCACCCGTCATGTCACCTCACTGCGCACGGACTGGCAGCATACCCCCGGAGGCATTGCGCTTCGAACGCTGGACCGCAATGGCTCAGAATCGCCCCTGAACGCCCACCCACCCCGGCCCTGCGGTGGCCTGGGTTCCACCCCAGTCGACGGCAAACAGGCCCAGATACAGCGTGGCGGCGACGCTGACTGCGCTGGCACCCACCAGGACGTCGGTGCGGTGGATCTTGTCCAAGGCAGCGTCGCGATCGGCCTCGCGCGGGGCGTCGCCGAGATCATCCTTCGCCGCCAGTGCGTCCAGCCCGCTCCACGTGGTGATCCCCACCAGGACCACGCTGATCGCCGCTCCCGTATAGAACGTCCAAGGCGGTAACCCCGAGCCGCTGGAGTCACGGGGCTGCCGCTCGAAGCGGTTACGCCGGTCGAGAGCGCCCGCTTCCACCGGCGTGACTGAGCCGCCCTGCTTTCGACTGGTCAGCTCCAACAGCTGCGCACCCGCGCTTGCGTCGGTGGTGCGGATGAGCACGCGATAGGTGGTCCCAGCCACTAGGTCGAGCTGCCTCTGAACCTTCTTGGCATCACCAGCGATGGCAACCAACTCGTGGTTCCCCGGTAACACGTAGCGCTCCCCCGTGGGCACCGTCTCACCGTCCAAGCTTATTCCGCACGGCATCGGCTCGCAGCTGAGCTCCAGCTGCGCCAGCTTGCTCGCGGCGAACGCCAACGCTCGGCGCGCTCGCGTGACGAGGGTCGGGTCTGCGCCCTGGCGAGCGATGGCTCGCTTGGCCGCGAGCGTCACCATCAGGTGCTCCCCACCGCGTACCGCAGCGGTGATCGCATTGGAGAGCGCCTCGTCGCTGGGGACTAACGAGTCCGCGCGGAGGAACGCCAGCACGGCTCGCTTGTACTCCGCGCGGTCGAAGGCCTCGACACCCTCGTCGTAAGCGCCCGCCGCTGAATCGAGCGCCTTCGGATCAGGCTTCGTTTGGGCCGCGGCCGACGTACAAAACAGGGCAGCCGACATCCACGCGGCGAGGAGCAAGCCGTGAGTGTGGCGCAGTTGCATCCCAAGGCGAGTGCGAGGTTTCCAGCGAGAGGGCGCCATCAGAGCTATAGTCCAGCTACCATGACTCGCTGCGGGTTGCTCGTGTTGTTGGGCGCGCTTTCGAGCGCGTGCTCGTTGGTCGCCGGAGACCTCCCTGAGGCGGTCGGCGCGGACGGCGGCGCAGGCGGATCGACTGCTGGCTCGAGTTCCGTAAGTGGGAGCGGGGGTGAGAGCAGCGGCGGGAGCGCCGGACAAGCCGGCAGCGCCGCGGGAGGCAGCTCCGCAGGAGGCAACGCAGCGGGCGGTGGTGGCAACACGGCAGGAGCAGCAGGGAGCGGGGGAGTCGCAGGTAGCCCGGCCTGTGTGACCCCTTGCGACTGCGACGACGACGGTCAACAGGCCAAGAGCTGTGGCGGCCAGGACTGCGACGACAATGACAAGCGGGTGTTCTTCGGTCAGACCGCGTACTTCATCGAAGCCTCGACCAATCCCCAGGTGCTCTTCGACTTCGACTGTAGCGGCCAGATCGAGCGCGATCCCGATCTCGATCACGAGGTGAAGTGCGGCCTGCTGACCCTGACCGGCTGCAAGGGGCAAGGCTTTTCAGTCGCCGCGCCGACCTGTGGCGAAGAAGCAGACTGGGGCGAGTGCCGCGCCAACAGTGCACTCACCTGCGAGCACGTTCCGCTGAGCAAGCGTGTCATGGCCTGTCACTGATGCACCGCCATCCCGGCGCGCTTGCGCACACGCATCACTGACCCGTAGGCGCAGCGTGGACCTCAGTCAGAGCGCTCGGCTTCGACCGCAACACGCACCGCGTGGAGCAGCGCGAGGGGCTCGATCGGCTTCTGCAGCAATACTCGCTCGGAGGCGATGACTTCGCGTTCGCTCTCCGCACTCAAGATCCCACCACTGCAGAACAACGTGCACCGCCCGAGGTCCGGATCGTGCACCTGTAGCCAACGATACAGGTCGACGCCGCCAAGCCCAGGCATGCTGATATCGCAAACCACCGCGTCAAAATTTCCGTCGGGAATCAAAGCCAGCGCGCCCTCGACACTGCTAGCGACCTCGATGTCGCAGTGTTGGCTCAGCGCTCGCTTGAAAGCGCGCAAGATCTGAGGCTCATCATCCACCAGTAGCAGGCGCACCCGCCGCCCCTCCGCTTCATGTTCGCGAGACTCAGCAGGGTCGGGGTGCGCCAGGGCGAGACCCGTATCCAGCGGAAGCTCCATGACGAAGCATGCCCCGCCCAGGCTCGAGTCCTCCACCCAAAGCTGCCCCGCGTGGCGACGCACGTACTCTCTGCACAGGGCGAGCCCAAGGCCGAGGCCGGCAGTGCGCGAGGTAAAGAACGGCTCGAACACGCGCTCCCTCATCTCCGCAGGGATGCCCGGCCCCGAGTCCTCGACGCGCACCTGAACGCAGCCGTCTCGCCTCCGCGTGGAAATGAAAACTTCACCCTTGGCGCCCACTGCCTTGGCGGCGTTGTCCAGCAGGTTGACCAGAATCTGCAGGAGCTTGCTGCGGTCCGCAGTGACCTTCTGCGCGACCTCGAAGCGTGTCTCCACCTTCGCGTGCAAGCGCATCGTCCCTGCCAGCAGACGAATCGCTGCTGAAACGACTTCGTCCAGCTGGACGGGCTGAGGATCCAGGGGACGGATGCGTGAGAAGCGGTGCATCTCCCGCACGATATCCGCGATCCGTCGGACCCCTTCGAGGCTGTCCTTGCACAGCGCGAGCAGCTCCCGCCCGTCTTCATCGTCAGCCTGACTGGCGAGGCGCTCCTCGAGCTGACCCAGATTGACCAATACGAAGTTGGCCGGGTTGTTTATCTCGTGGGCGACTCCGGCCGCTAGCTGCCCCAGCGCAGCCAGGCGCTCGGACTGCTCCAGGCGCTGCTCCAGCCGAAGGCTGTGAGCACGTTCCAGGGCCAGGCCGATCACCCGCGCCAGCTCGGCCCCGACGAGCGCCTGCTGCTTGGAGATGTAGTCGGACGCGCCCGCCTTCATCGCGGAAACCGCGAGGCCCTCGTCCCCGCGTCCCGTGAGCACCACCAGGGGCAGATCGCTGGCGGGGTAGCGCTCCCGCAGACGACGCACGAGCTCGATCCCGTCAATCCCGGGTAGTCCGTAGTCGACGATCGCACAGCTGGGGGTCTCTCGATCGCACTCGACCAGCGCTTCGTCAGCACTCCCCGCCTCGCGAATGCGCACAGCGAGGCCGGCGATCAGCTCGGAGTACAGCTCCCGATCTCCAGGGTTGTCGTCCACGATCAGCACGGTCGGGCGCTGCGTCCGCGTCGTGCCGTCGGTGTCTGAGTCCACCACCCGGACCCGAGCTTCGGAGTGTGGCGAAAAGGGCGCGGGTTGAGAGAGAGCGACGGCCATTGGGTTTGGATTCACCAGCGTAACATGGCTTCTGGGACGGCGCTGGGGTGGATTGATGCCGCTACCGCACGGATGCCAGCCCCCCGGTTCGAGTCAGCTCGATGCGTGGGCTATCACCAGGCCATACCGTGGGGTCAGCTGGCCCTTATTCTTTCACGGATCGTTCAGCATCCACGGCAAACCGAGCAGCGGCAGCGAATTCATCCTCGCCGTGTGGAGGAATTGAAGTTTGAGGCCCGGGCGAATGGCGAAATCCGTCACTGGGCGTCGGCCTGGCCCGGCTACGGAAGGCTGGAAATGAGGGACGCGATGGACGCCTGACCGGGAGCACTCACCCGCTCCGTTCCCAGCGGAGGCATCCCCTCGAAACCCCGCAGCCCGCTGCGCACCCAGAGCTGGCTCTGTGCGGGCTGGCCGGGCACCACGATGACTGAAGTGCCTGCGATGACGTGCTTCGCGGGCGCGTTGGGGGTGCTCACCCCAAACCCCGTCATAGCGAGCTCCGTGTCCGTACTGTCCAGCGCCAAACGCAAGCTCAGACGGTCACCCAGAGCGTGCTCCGCGCGATGGCAGTGGCCGCAGTTTCCGTGGAGATAGCCCAGCCCCGCTGCTTGCTCTGGGGTGCCTGGCGCGTGAAACGCCTGCAGCTGCGGGTTGCTGAGCCAGCCAGCCGCTGCAAAGCGGGCCAGCTCACTCTCGCCCAACGTCGAGAGCTGCACGAGGCTCAAGCCGAGGAAGAGATCGTGGGTGTTCTGGTGACACTCCAGGCACTGAGCCTGGGAGGGAACGTCATGCTGGGTTCCCGACGCATCCTCGACCCCCTCGGGGCGCACCTCCGCGTCACTGCCATCGCCACGCCAGACGTAGGCGACCGCGTCAAAACCGACCGGCGTCTTGCGCACGATTCGTGTCTCCACCAGCACGCCATCCCGCTCGAACTGCTTCCACGCAGTCGCGCCGATCGGGAACGTCCAGTGGTCGGGATCCGAGGTGTCGATCGCGGCCCCGTCGGGTAGGGCGAAGTAGCGAGTCTTGACGCTTCCGTCGGACCACAGCGGATACTGAACTTGGTAGCTCACCACCCCGGGCGCCAGCTCGCGGGTCGCGATGTCGGCATAGAGTCCCGTCTCCGACAGCAGCTGGGGGCCGGCGTACGCGCCACCAGCGGTTCCTCCACTGCCACCTGGTGGTGCGCCAGCGGTCCCCCCGCTCATCCCGGCATCGCCAGATGCGCCGCCCGACAGCGCACCCGACGCCCCTCCCGCAGACGTTCCCCCGCTGACCTGCCCGCCTCCCGCACCGCCCCGAGGATCCTGATTGCTGCTACCACAGCCGCCGGCCCAAGCAGCGACACCGAAGCACAGCAAGGCTACGTTTCGATTCCGCGTGGTAAACATGGGCTGCGATCGACGGGCGCGGCGCGGATCCTGGGTTTTCGGGGGAGAGGAGCGCTGGCGTCCCGCATCACGGATCTAGCCCAGGCGCGCGTGTGTTCCGAGCGAGAGTCGCAGACCTCGACCAACCCCGTAGTTAACAACAGGAGAAAATCCGAACAAAACCCCAACCCTGTTGCTTCATACGGACATTGTCACCCCGCACCACGGATGCATGCTGAACGTCCCTCCGCACGACGTGCGCGATCCTTCGACTGGGTCGAGGGGCACGCCACGAAAAGCGCACACGAGGCGCATGCGTGGGGCAACACGGCCCAATTCTCGCAAGCACACGAGCAGGTCATGAAGCATTCCGGTTGTCACGAGTCCACGCAGCCCCCACCACCGCCCCAGGGAGCAGCACCCGCAAGGCCCTGCTGCAAGGGCGAGTCCAAACACGCCGCTGCAGATCCGGCCAGCGCCACCGCGCAGGACACCCCCGCCGCAGCGGAGCACTGCTGTCACGGTCACACGCCCAGCAAGCCGAAGTCCGCCGCCGAGGCGCGGCGCTTGGCCGACGTCGAGCACACCTGCCCGATGCACCCCGAGGTGCGACAGATCGGTCCGGGCACCTGCCCCCAGTGCGGAATGGCGTTGGAGCCCGTGGAGTTCACGCTCAGCGACGAAGAAGACCCAGATCTCACCGACATGCGGCGACGCTTTTGGGTGAGCATCGCGTTCTCTGGCCCCCTGTTGGCCTTGGTCATGGGACCCATGCTGCTCCCCAGCCTGGGTCATGCGTTCCCATTCGTATTTTCCCCGTGGATTCAGCTCGCGCTCGCGACCCCTGTCGTGCTCTGGGCGGGCGCCCCATTTTTCAAGCGCGGCTGGCAAAGTGTCCTCTCGCGTCACTTCAACATGTTCACGCTGATCGCCCTGGGCACCGGATCCGCGTTCGTGTTCAGCGCGCTGACCACGCTGGTCCCCTGGTTGTTTCCGGACTCACTGCGAGACGACCACGGCATGCTCCCGGTTTACTTCGAGTCCGCCGCGGTGATCATCAGCCTGGTGTTGCTGGGACAGGTGTTGGAGCTGCGCGCGCGTCAGCGAACTGGCGCAGCGATCCGTGAGCTGTTGGAGCTTGCACCAACCACCGCCATGCGCATCGACGCCAACGGGGAGGACCACGAAGTCGACATCAGTGAGATCGTCCACGGTGATCGCCTGAGGGTGAGACCCGGAGAGAAGCTCCCGGTCGATGGCGAGGTCCGCAGTGGGAAGAGCCAGATCGACGAGTCGATGCTCACCGGGGAGCCAATCCCCGTGACCAAGGCGGCCGGGGACAGCGTCGTCGCAGGCACGCTGAACGGCCAAGGTGCCCTGGTGATCGAAGCCACGGCCGTCGGCGCCGAGACTCTACTCAGCCGCATCGTGCAGCTGGTCGGCGACGCCCAGCGCAGTCGAGCGCCAAGTCAGAAGTTGGCTGACTCCGTTGCCGCGTGGTTCGTGCCGATCGTAGTCGCGGTGAGCCTCGTGACCTTCATCGTCTGGCTGGTGTTCGGTCCAGATCCACGCTTCACCCACGCGGTCGTCAACGCCGTCGCGGTGCTCATCATCGCCTGCCCCTGTGCCTTGGGGCTCGCGACTCCCACGTCCATCACCGTCGCCATGGGTCGCGGAGCTCACCTCGGGGTGCTGTTCAAGAACGCTGAGTCCCTCGAGGCGCTCGCGAAGGTGGACACGCTGGTTGTCGACAAGACTGGAACACTCACCGAGGGCAAGCCTCGCCTGACGGGCCTGGAGGCGATCAATGGCTTCACCGAAGCCGAGGTCCTCAGGTTCGCGGCGAGCCTCGAGCGCGAGAGCGAGCACCCGCTGTCCCGGGCCGTGTTGGCTGGAGCCGAGGAGCGCGAGATCCCCCGCGCCACGGCGGAAGACTTCGAGGCGACCCTGGGGCGTGGGATCTCTGGTCGCGTCGAGCAACGCGACGTCCTGGTCGGCAGCGCGGACTTCCTGCTGGAGCGCGAGGTCGATGCGAGCGCCCTGGTCGCCCTCGCCGAGAGCAAGCAAGCCGACGGCCGGGGCGCGTTGTTCGTGGCGATCGATGGCCGGGCCGCGGGGGTGCTGCTCGTAGAAGACCCCATCAAGCAGA
>JAUILJ010001065.1 GCA_030433055.1 Polyangia bacterium | reverse complement strand
CGCTTGCTCCGCGGTCTCGGCTGGGGTCACTTCGTGCCCAGACAGCTCGAGCGCTTCCACCAAGAACTCGCGCAGGCCCTCCTCGTCGTCCACCACCAAGATCTTCGCCACATCTCCTCCAACACGATCGCGCACGCGCGCTCGCTTAGCCGCTCGGCGCCCGGCGGCGCAGTTGCATCCGCTCAGCTGACACCTCGGGGCAGCCTGACCTCGAAGCGGGCGCCCGTAGCGCCCGACTCATCACCAAGCAAGTTCGAGGCCGAAACGCTCCCGCCGTGCAGCTCGACCAGGCGGCGAGCGATCGCGAGGCCCAGTCCGGTGCCTTGGGTGCGAGTGGTGTGGAACGGCTCGAACAGCGCCTCCGGATCTCCATCGAAGCCTGGCCCAGAGTCCGTCACGCGCAGTACCAGTTCATTTCCGTCCACGTGGGCGCTGAGCTTCACGGGGTCTGGAGAAGCATGCAGGCCGTTCTGCAGCAGGTTGACCAGCACCTGACGGATCCGTTCGGAGTCCAGCGGCCAGCTCGGGGGGGCGCGGTCGGCGCTCAAGACTACCCAGCGCCCAGTTTGCTGAGACTCGGAGATGTCGCGTTCCGCGCTGGGCGTCCATACGTGGGCCTGCGCCTGCTGAATGGCGCTCGCGAACAGCGGGCCGAGCTCGACTTGGGTTACAGCCAGCTCACCCGAACGGGCGAAGGCCAGCAAGTCGAGCACGAGTCGCTCGAGGCGGATGGCCTCTTTCACGACGCGCTCGCTCCGCGCGTGCGCCTTGCTCTTCTCCGGGAGCACTTCCGCGAGGAGTTGAGCGTTGCCCTTGAGCGACGCCAGGGGGTTCTTGATCTCATGGGCCAGCACCGCGCTCATTTGACCTAGGCTGGCGAGGCGTCGCTCCCGGCTCAGCTCGATCAGCAGTCGCTCGTGCCGCGAGAATGCGCGCCAGAGCAGGATCGTGAGCGCTGCTAGAGCCAGCGCGGCAGCCAGGCCCACGCCGAGGCTCTGGAGCGCTCCCTCGCGCAGCTCCGGGACCGAGCGGGTCTCGAACTCGATGAGGATCCCCGGGGGAATGTGATGCGTCCCCAGAGGTCTGGGGACGCAACTTGGGTCCTCTGGCGGGCACGGGGGTGGATGCGCGGGGAGTGAGACGGCGCGCACCCGGTTGTCGCGGATGTTCAGGCCGCGCTTCACGAAATCGCTCCCCTGAACCTCGCCCATGCTGGGCCGTCCTGCGCTGAACACGATCCCATCGGGGGTGCCCAGAGCGACGTAGCGAAGGCCAGAGCCCGAGTGTCGCTTCAGGAGGCCCTCCAGGTCGGGCGGGCCTCCCGGCTCGTCGGGTCGAGCCTGGCGCACGCGATCGAACCACGCGGCAGCCTCTCCGCGCGCCAGGGCGATGCCGGCTCGCTCCACGCTGCGGTAGCTCATGATGAGCGTCACGAGCAGCGCCAGGATCGCGAGCAGGCTACCCACCGCGAGGGCGGGGCGGCTCCAGGTGCGGGGGCGTCGGGCTCTTCGGCGGGGCTCTTGGTTCGACATCCTCTCGGGAGCGGAAGGCCGAAGTTCGTCCCCGGCTGCGCGATGGATGCTCGCGCTGACACGTCCTTCCAGCAAGCTTCGTTCCAGGTCGCTGACCTGCTCGAACGTCTCGGCGCGCCGAAAAGCTACGGGTTCAGCTACTGCATTTTCTGCATCCGGGCTGCGAATCTGGCAGCACGGGGCTCAGATCGCCCTGCGGCTGCTCACGCCGGCCTGGTGCACCTTGCCCGGCAGCCGTCGGCCGACGACGGCCTCCGCGACGCGCCCCGCCTCCACCAAGCGCTCGAGGTCGATGCCGGTCTCGATGCCCATTCCGTGGAGCATGTACACGAGGTCCTCCGTGGCGAGGTTGCCCGCCGCGCCCGGCGCGTACGGGCAGCCGCCGAGGCCAGCCACCGAGGCATCAAAGTGGCGGAAACCGAGGTCGAGGCCAACCAGGGCGTTGGCGAGCGCAGTGCCGCGGGTGTCGTGAAGGTGCAGCGCGAGCTTCTCCTGA
>JAUILJ010001064.1 GCA_030433055.1 Polyangia bacterium | reverse complement strand
ATGCGACGGTTGGTGAGCAGTGTCGGCACGCTCTAGCCCGCGACCCGTTGGAGGTTGGCGTCGACCAGTTGGCTCAGCTGCGCCGCTGTGACTCCGAGCCGTGCCGCGGTTTGACCTGCCAGGGACGTGCGTGCCACGCCGGGGACGAACTGATACGTCGGGGCCTGATCCGTGCCGAGCTCGACCTGGAGAAAGGTGAGGCCCGGGATCTTCTGCTCCTGTCGCAGCCGCTCGGCGAAGTTCAGAAAGTGCGTCGTGATGAAGACTTGCGGCTCGAGGCGACCGAGCATCTTCACGACCAGTTCGAAGATTTCCTCGCCTTCCGATGGATTCGTTCCGGAGCAGAGCTCGTCCAAGATCACCATCGCGCCGGGGGGCAAGTGCTGGAAGAGCTCGCGGATCCGCATCAGCTCCATTCCGAGTCGGCCTTCGGATTGATCCGCCTGCGTGTCCTGAATCAGCGAGACCACGAGGCTGGTAGCTGCGGAGATGCTGCCGCTGCTTGCAGGGATGAAGAGCCCCGACTGGCCCATCACCTGAGCCAAGCCCAACGACTGCAGCAGGCGGGTCTTGCCGCCTGAGTTGGGGCCGGTGATGAGCAGGGTCGTCGCGTGGTGCTCCAGCGTGACGTCGCACGGAACGACTCGTGGCTGGTTTGCCAGGAGCAGTGGGTTGAACAAGCCTGACAGCTGCCGTGGGGCGCTCGGTGGGGAGAAATCCGGCAGGCTCACCCCCAAACCCGCTTGCATCGCCAGGTCGCGGAAGCCGAGCGCGCCCAGATAGAACTCGATGTCTGCGATGAGCTCCACGAAGTGCAGCGTGTGATCGACGATCCCCTCGAAGACTCCGTCGATCAGGTGCGCCATCACCTCACCGTCGCTGAACTGGTAGCCGCGAATGAACAGCTCGAGCTTCACGAGCCAACGCCGCAACACGGAGTTCGCGAAAGGGTTCTGCTGATCCTCCTGGAGCTGGAGCAACTCGAAGCCGCGGATTCGCCCGTCGGCTCCGACGCCGACCTTGAGGCTCACGCTGGCGAAGTTCTGATCGTATCGCAGCAGGTCCCCGAGTGAACGGTAGGTCTCGCCCTGCCGCACCGCCTCGGCGAACGCTGACAGACGCCGTAGTCCGGATCGTGCCTCGCGGAAATTTACCGCCAGCTGCTCGAAGATCTCGTGGATCAGCTTGAGCAGATCCAGGCGGCGACGGTTGGCATCCCACCGCCCAGCGCCGGATGCCCCTTCGAGCAGGCTGCGATACTGGCGCAGCGACAGATACACGCGCTCGAGGTGCTGGCGGAGCGCAGGCTGCTGCACCAGCTCTGCCAGGCACTCCCGACGGTGGCCTACGATGCGTGTGTCCGCGGGAGGGCTGGCCAGACACCGGGCCAGATAGCTGGTGTTGGCGCCATACTCCCGCCCCCCGATTCGAACGGGTAGACACTGGGCCACGAACTGCCCCAGGAACAGATCGTTCGCGAAGGCTTTGGGGCTCCATTCGGAAGCCGCGGGTGTGGAGCGGTCCAGCGCCTCGCGGAACAGCCCGCCGGCGACTCCGCCTGCGAAGGCCAGGGTGACCGCAGTCCGCAGCTCATCCAGCGCGACGCGAGAGTCGCCCCGACCATTGAGTAGATCCGGGCACGCGGTGGCTGGAGCCGGGGAGTGAATGGCGCCTGGCAGATCGGGGTTGGTCTGCCGTGCGTCGAGAACCTGGGGTGCGCTAGGGTCATCGAGCATGGTCGCCGTACGACAGCACAGCTCGCGGCCGGCTTTGGCAGCAAATCGAGTTCCGTTGCTGGGCGAACCTTTCACTGCGTTGGTCAGCAGCGCCGTGGGCAAGCGAGCGCGGAAACACCTGCGTCGAATGCCCGACGCGTCAAAACCCGGAGGAGGGTTCATCAAGGGAGGGTCCGACCACCGGGTTTCGGCGTTCTATTCCAGCGCTCGAGGGCTCAGCGGGACTTCAGCTTCTTCGCAATCTCTTCGAAGCGAGCCGACAGATCCTTGGCGAGCTTGAGCAGCTCATCACGGGCCT
>JAUILJ010000185.1 GCA_030433055.1 Polyangia bacterium | reverse complement strand
CCAGCGGCTGGTCCTCACACGAGGGGGCGTGGTGCGCAAGGCCGACAAAGCGCGGGTCCAACCGCTCCAGGACGGCGATGCAGAGCTCGCCGAGCTCGCCCAAAGCGTGAAGCGCTTCGCGGCCCTGCGTGAGGGCGACGCGGTGCGCGTCGAAGACGCTCGCCTGGGCCCCATCGAAGGTATCCTTGTGGAAAAATGTAGATTTGGGGGTTTGGTGCTGCGCGAAGACGGCTCGCTACTCGCGGCAGGCTTCTCCAAGCTAGAGCCCAACGCTGGGGAGCAGAGTTCGTGAACTCCAAGAACGACCGCATGCAATATCGCCAGCTAGGCGCCGATGGGCCCAGCATCAGCGCCATCGGGCTCGGAGGCATGCTGCTCTCCATCCAGGGCCGCCCACCGAGAGACGCCGCCATCGAGACCATCCACGCGGCCCTTGGCAAGGGCATCACTCTGATCGACACCGCTGACGCCTACTGCCTGGACGACACGGAGTTCAACCACAACGAAGCGTTGATCCGCGACGCGCTACGTGGCCGCACGGAAAAGGTGCTGGTCGCGACCAAAGTCGGCTGCGTGCGTCCGGGCGGCGCCTGGCGAGTCGACGCGAGGCCCGAGCGCTTGATCGATGCAGCCGAGGCCAGCCTCAAGGCGCTGGGCACTCAGACGATTGATCTGCTTCAGCTCCACTCGCCGGATTCCCGAGTGCCGTTCGCCGATAGCGTCGGTGCGCTGTCTCGCTTGGTCGAGCAGGGCAAGGCGCGCTACGTCGGGCTATCCAACGTGACCTCTCAACAGATCGCCGAAGCCAGGGGCATCGTGCCGATCGCGAGCGTACAGAACCGCTTCAACGTTCACGACCGCAGCGCGGAAACGAGCGGTGTGATCGAATACTGCACCAAGCACCGCATCACCTTCCTCGCGTACTCGCCCTTCGGTGGCTCCCGGGAGGCCCCGGAGCTCGGCCTGGGTCGGCTGGGTCAAGAGGCCAAACGCCGCCGCGTGACCGTCTATCGCCTCGTGCTCGCGTGGCTAATGGCCAAGAGCCCCGTGGTCGTACCCATCCCCGGGGCGCGCCGAGTGGAGAGCATCTCTGACAGCGCTCGCGCCTGCTCTCTACAGCTCTCCGACGCAGACGTGCGGGACGTGGAAGCCGCGCTCGCGTGACACAGCGCTGACGGTTCGCGATCCGGGGCGCGGGCGCACGCTGACTCGCGTCGCCACACTCGAGCCGCCCGCGGGGTGGAGTTTGCGCAAGAAACACTGGGCACGCCCAGTCCGGGGCGCTATGCGCCTTGCGATGAGCCGCGACTCAACTACGGATCGCGTCGGCTTGTGCGTTTCCTGCGAGCACGCTCGCAGCATTCAGTCGGCGCGAGGCAGCACGTTCTGGCTCTGTGAAGCGAGCAAGAGCGACTCACGATTGCGCAAGTATCCCCAGCTTCCGGTGCGCCAGTGCGTCGCCTATCGTGCCGACGCGGAGAAGCAGCATGGCTGAAAGCAAGCGCCCCCGGATCGTGATTGTCGGCGGAGGCTTTGGTGGCCTGGAGACGGCCAAGGCGCTCAAGGGCGACGACGTCGACATCACGCTTGTGGATCGCTCGAACCACCACCTGTTTCAGCCTCTGCTTTATCAGGTCGCCATGGCTGGACTTTCCCCTGCGGAAATTGCGGCCCCCATCCGGGCGGTACTAAAACACCAGACGAACTGCCGGGTCTTGCTGGGCGAAGTGACCCGTGTCGAGCTTGAGAACAAGCGCCTGCACCTCGATCACGGAGACAGCCTCAGCTACGACTACCTGGTCGTCGCCGCGGGCGCGAAGACCAACTTCTTCGGCAACGACGCCTGGGCGCGCCACGCCCTCGGCCTCAAGTCCCTGGACGACGCCGTGGAGATCCGCCGGCGAGTGCTGCTCGCCTTCGAGGCCGCCGAACGTGAGAGCGACCTCGATGCGCGGCGGCGCTTGCTGACGTTCGTCGTCATCGGCGGCGGGCCGACGGGCGTCGAGATGGCGGGCGGCCTGGCTGAGCTCAGTCGCTTCGTGCTCGCAGACGACTTCCGAGAGATCGCCGGCAAGGAACCACGCGTCGTGCTCATCGAAGCGACGGATCGTCTGCTCCCGGGCCTGGACGACAAGCTGGCAAAGGCTGCAGCCGATCAGCTCGAGGATCTCGACGTCGAGCTCAAGCTGTCCACTCGGGTCACCGACATCAGCGAGCATGGCGTCAAGCTCGGAGACGACTGGCTCAGGGCCAGCACCGTCGTCTGGAGCGCCGGGGTGTGCGCGCGCAGCCTGGCCAGCCGCTTGGGAAGCGAGACGGCGCGGGGTGGCCGCGTGAAGGTCAACGCAGACTGCAGCGTGCCGGAGCACCCCGAGGTGAGCGTTATCGGCGACATGGCGTACTTCGTTCCCGAGGGAAGCGAACAGCCGCTCCCCGGCGTCGCGCAGGTGGCGATGCAGCAAGGGCGCTTCGTCGCACGACAAATCCGGCGCGACCTCAAGCAGAAACCACGCGAGACCTTCGAGTACTTCGACAAGGGCATGATGGCCACCATCGGTCGCTCCCGAGCGGTCGCCCAGAGTGGAAGGCTCAAGCTCACAGGGTTTACCGCATGGATAGCGTGGCTGTTCATCCACCTGATCTACTTGATCGGCTATCGGCGGCGTCTGATCGTGCTCCTCGAGTGGTTCTGGGGCTACGTGACCTACAAACGGGGCGCTCGACTCATCACCGGAGATCGCGCATGGGAACGGGCCCAGCTGCTGGCTCGGCAGGCTGAGCAGGGCCCTCACTCGGGGCCCGTCCGGGTGGTGGACAGTCGCTCGGATCGAGACACCCCGGACACGCCGGACGACGCGCCCGGTGACGCTACGGAAGACTCGAGCAGCAGCTCGACCTCGGTCGCGTAGCCGACCCCAATGCCGAATGATTTCAGCACCCTGAAGCGCTCACGGGCGCGTCGGGGCGGGGGCGGACCCGTGCTTTCCCCCGGAACCATAAAGTCAGCCTGTTTCGCCCCAGAGTCAGGCTCTTCTGGGGGTGAGGCGCAGTGTTGTTCAACCGACAGAACCCGTGGGAAGCTCGTGGCGGCTGGAACGTACACAGGACGATTGACAGCCACATCCCAAGGCAGGAAGGTCTCGAAGCCTCCAGGGGCTTAGAAGACGACACCGAGAGAGGGACTTGAATGACACTAGCGGTACGAATGGGCCTTGTTGCGTTGCTTGTCGGCGCTGCCACCGGCTGCGCTGCGCGCAGCGACGATTTCTACGCGAAGGACGTGAAGGCGCTCCTCGAGACGAAGGGCCAGTCAGTCACTGACTGCTGGGCCACGGTTCGTCAGACGGATCCCGCCGCGGCCGGCACCGTAACGGTGACGTTCCGCGTCGAAGAGGACAGCGGCAACATCACTGGCGCCGCAGTCGATGCCGCGCAGACCACGGCTCCCGAACCGGTGAGCCAGTGTGTGGTCGCGTCGCTCGAAGGCCTCGCGCTGCAGCCCGGGGACAATCGCCCCGCAAACGCGACCTACACCTGGGAGCTCAAGGCCCCAGGCGCTCAGTGATCTTCGTCGAAACGAAACGCTGAGCAACGACCGCGGCCTCACCCAGAGCCGCAACGACGAACGCGACGCAGGCCCTGGCCTGCGTCGCTTTGCTTTTGTCTCGCGGACGCTGGATCTCGGGTCAGCCGTGGATGGTGTGACGCGCGACGCCAAGCATCTCACGCAACGTCACGATGTCCTCGGGCCCGCCGATGACGATCAGCTGAGTCCCTGCGGATATGGCCTGGGACGCTGGCGGGTTGAAGCTGAGCGTACCGTCAGGATCGCGCAAGGCCATGACCAGCAAGTTCGTGCGCTGACGAATCGGGATCTGCGAGAGCGTCGAGTTGACGAACGGGCTCTCGGGCGGCATCTCCACCTCATCGAAGCGCAGGGCGGCCCCTTGCTGGCGCAAGGTCTCATCCAGGAACCGGGTGAGCTTCGGCCGCACCAGCTCGCTCGCCAGACGCACCCCGCCGATCTGGTTCGGACTGACCGTGGTGTTCGCACCGGCCTTGAGCATCTTGGGCTCGTTCTCCGCTTCGACCACCTTGCTCACGACCCGTGCCTGGGCGTTGAGTGACCGCGCGGAAAGTGTCACGAAAAGGTTCTGCGGGTCGTTGGTCAAGCAGGCAACGAGGCCACGCGCGTGGGTGATCCCCGCCTCCAGGAGCGAGTGGTCTTCAGTCGCGTCACCGACCACGTACAGCAGACTCACGTCGAACTCGTGCTGGATACGGTGAATGTGATGCTCGTCGGAGTCGATCACCACGAAGTCCACGCCCGACTGGATGAGCTCCCCCACGACCATTCGCCCGGTGCGCCCTGCACCCGCGACGATGAAGTGATCTCGCAACGCTAGGATTCGCTTTTCCATCCTTCGCTTTCGAAATGCTTTGCCGATCGCCCCCTCAACCAGCAGCGCAGTCAGCGTGCTCTGAAAGAAGGCGATGGCGCCGATGCCCGCGATGATCATCAAGCTCGTGACCACGCGCGCTGCCGGAGACATCTCCGGGAGTTCGCCGTAGCCCACCGTGGAGACGGTGATCACCGCGAAGTACACCGCGTCTTCCAGGGAGTAGACCCTCCCGGTCGCAAGCCACAGCATCACTCCCCCGCCAACGGTGACGGAGCCCAGCACGAGCAGGGCGATTGCCACACGGCGAAAGGGCAGATGCAGCATGCGCATCGGGACTGTACACGATCGCAACTGCTCTGGCAGCCCCCGCCGAACCGAGCTAGCTTGGCGCAGGCGCGGGCGATCCGTTGCCTTATGGAAACGGTCGCGCCGTGAGCCTACACCACGAATCCGTTCTCTGTGTATACGAAAAGTATACATCAGAGCTCGCTCGCGTCGCCGCGCTCAGCTCAGTGCTCCCCGCAGCGCGCCCTCCAGCTCGGGGTATTGCCACTCGAAGCCTCGCTGCAGCATAACCTGGGGGATCGCTCGTTGGCCGGTCAAGAGCGGCGTCGCCCCCTCACCAAAGCGCAGCTTGAGCGCAAAGGCAGGCACCCGAACACTACTCGGACGATGCAGGACGTTGCCGATGCAGTCCGCTAGCTCGGCGTTGGACACGGGCTCAGGGGCCGTCACGTTGACCGGTCCGCGCAGCGCGCTGTCGTCGATGGCCTCGATCAGCATCCGGACGCAGTCGGTCAGGTGGATCCACGACACGATCTGTTCGCCGCTCCCGATGGGGCCTCCAGCGAACAGCTTGAACGGCTTGACCATCTGCTCCAGCGCGCCGCCGCTCGCACCGAACACGATCCCCAGTCTCGCCCTGACCACCCTCACCCCGAGCGCCTCCGCCTGCCTCGCGGCGCCTTCCCAGGCGACTGTCACGCCCGCCAGGAAGTCGTCGCCCGGCGGAGTGTCCTCGGGGCAGGGCTCCTGCGTGTCCCCGTAGTAGCCAACCCCCGAGGCAGTCACGAACACGTCGGGGCGCTTTGCCGCGCGCTCGATGGCCTGCACCAGGAGCTGCGCAGGAACGACCCGGCTGTCCATCACGCGGCGCTTGAACGCCTCGTTCCAGCGAGTCCCGATCACTGGCTCCCCAGCCAAGTGGACGAGCGCATCGCAGCCGTCGACCTGGCGGAACCAATCGCCCGCGTGGTAGGGGTCCCACTCGACCAGCTCGGCGCCGGTGGGGAGGCTAGCGCCGCGCTTGGCTGTCTTGTTTCGAGTCAGCACGAGGACGCGATCGCCTCGGGCGGTGAGCTGGGCCACCAGTTCCCCGCCGACAAACCCGGTACCCCCCGAAATCAGTATTGTTTTCACGCTTGAAGTCCCGTTCTATTGCTTTCGTCTAAAGTCCTATAGGACCGCACTCTCGAGGAGACCATGACCAGAAGCCCTGAAGTAAGCTCAGCCAACAAGACCCCTTCACGTGGACGTTCGGCACTGTCTAGCGCACTCAAGGCTGGCTGCGTCGTCGGCCTGCTCGCCGTGGGCACCGGATGTGCTGGCAAGCCCGCCGCGCCGTTCGACACCCTGAAGACCTCTCAAGCAACTGCCTTCCGCCTGCAGAACTACGAGCCTCCGGCCGCGGCTCAGCCCACGGCGCAGCCCGGTGCCATCCCCGGCTTGCCTCCGGAGATCCAGCAGTGGGTGCAAGCGGGCGCCCAAGGACTGCAGCAGTTGATTCCGCCCGGATTGCTGCCACCCGGCATGCTCGGTGGCGCCACTCCACAGACGCCGCTTCAAGCCCAGCCCGACGCGCCTCGTTTCCCGAGCACTCAGCCCAACTTCCGCATCCTGAGCCAGACCCCGGTCATGGACGAGGACCTGCGCGAAGACCTCGGCAAGATCTTCGGTGACGACAGCAACTTCGACTCCAACCAGGCGAACTGCATGTACGCCGAGATGGGCCTCGCCTGGTCGTCGGCGATGGGCAACAACGAACTGCTCGTCTCCTTCTCGTGCAACCGAGTGGAGGCCCGTGGCTTCGCCTGGCCTCACCCCAACACCGGGATGAAGCCGAACACCGTGAAGAAGCTGTCGGAAGTCGTGCAGAAGTTGTTCCCTCCCGGAACCTGATCACCCCACGGCTCAGACCAAGCAGCCCCACTGGCCAACGCCGGTGGGGCTTGTTTTTTTGGGGGAGAGGAGCGCCAAGGGGCAGGAGGCAAGTCCCCGCGCCGCGCCGGGCCTACAGCCCCGCCTGGTACTCTTTGGGGATGTCGCTATCGATGATCTTCGCGCCGATCAGCTCCGCGGCCTGCTTCGCCTGACTGTAGACGACCTGGTTGTGTAGCTTGAGGCCACCGGCGGAGAAGAAGTAGGCGAAGAAGTCCGTCTGCTCCTGGTACTCGAAGACCTGCGTCAGCTTCGAGGCCTTGCTCACGCCCAGGGCATTGAGTTCCTTCATGTCCACGATGGGCGTCACGATGAACATGGAACTGCCGGCAATGGGAGAACCGCTCTTCGGATCCGTGTGACCGAGATAGCGGTACTGCATGCGGTACGGCTCGCCCGGCTTCGGGTTCAGCTCCAGGAGGGACAGCTCGCCGTAGTCGCTCAGCAGGCTGTTCTGGATCTCACAGACGATCACCTGCACCGCCTCCTCATCGTACAGGTCATCGAAGATCTTGCGCCAGAACGCTGGCCACTCATCTTTGGCCAGTGTCAGGGTGTACTGCCCCTGAAATCGTTCCCCCACGGAAAAGGGCTTGCCCTCGTTCGCGCGCATGCGCTGAAGCTTGATCAACCCGAAGTGTCTCTTGGTGTCGATCATCACGTCCTGGAAGGCCTGCGCGACGTCCGCAGCGTCAGCGTCGATCACGATGTTGTGCACGTCGCGCTTGATGGAGATGGCCGACTTGGGCTTCAGAGGGAGAACCTCCATCTTCTTCACGGCGGTCTCCCAGGCGCGCTCGGATTGCGGCGACTCACTGCGACATGGTGGCCCACAGCTGACGACGGCGAGCGACGCCACGCACGCGGCACAAAGCGCAAAACGTCCCAGCCAGCGACTCCCTCTCGACATCTGCTCTTTCTCCTCCATCCGGCGCTCTTCGCGGCGCACACGAACCCGCGGCGCACACAGCTCAGGACACCGAGGTTCGCACGAAATGCGAAGCCGCGCGGCTTTGTTTGCGCGACCAGCGCTCGGAAGCTACCGAGGACGCGACACGGCCATGCCCCTCGCGCCGCGCCGTGGCAGCTGCCAGTCCGCGACTCAGCCCTTCTTCTTGGCAGCGCTGCTGTCTTCGATAAGCAGCGCAGATTCCGGCATGGCAACAACGGTCTCCTGATCGCTGGTCGCGAAGCCGGGATCGGTGGTTTGATTCCACCACGCGCCGCTATCCGCCCCCGGCCCCGTCGTGCCGCTGCGTCGTGAGCCACCGAGTGTCTCCGGTGCGTACCCAAGGCGTTGAAACAGGCGCTCCGCCGCCGCGCGATGCTCTGCGACCAGGACCTCGGAGCTGACGCCCACGCCGTCGGACACCAGCTTCTCGTAGACCGCCTCGAACAGAGGATTCCTGGTGGTGTTCACCAGGCGTGCCAGCGCCGACAGCTGACGCTTGGCGCTGGCGGGCTCGCCCGCTTCATGACTGATGAACACCAGCACGCGACGCGCCCACAGCTCCTCGTACTCGTTGCGAGTCTGCTGCTCACAGGCGATCTCCAGCACCTGCTGGGCGTATCGGCGAGCTGCGTCGTAGTCAGCGACGTCCAGCGCCAGCGCAGCCTGGGTGTTTCGCGCGCGCATCTCCAGCTTGAAGGAGCGCGAACCCGGACGCATGGCATGGCCAAGCGCGTCCTCGAGGGACGCGGAGGCTCGAGGATACAGGCGCTGTTGCCTCCACACCTCTGCGAGCACCACGCTACCCCAGCCCTGAGCAACCCACTGGTCGCGGGGGAACGCGGTGAGCTCACCGCACAAAGCCTCGGCCCCCACCAGGTCCCGCGCGGCAACGGCAGCGCGCGCGAGCCCCACCATGATCTTCATCTCGACCTGGGCGTTGAAGCCACCGCTGCGAGCGTGCATCGCCTTGTACTCGGCCTCTACCTCGCGGCAGCGCAACACTTCGCCCCGATGCAGGTGGTACTGGAGCCGTGCCAGCAGATAGTTTGGCATCAGCCAGGCTCTCTGTGAGTCCCGGGAGCGGACGTAGTCATCGAAACGCTCGAGCCACTCGGCTCCCTGGGGCGCGCCTCGCTCCGCGTAGAGCAACGTCATCAGCGTATGGATCCCCCCGAGGCCCGTCTCCACGTCCTCCGGGCTCACCTGCGAGGACACCTTCGGATCCTGGTACGACTCGAAGGCCAGCTTGCCGAAGCGCTCTGCCCGGGCGACGAGCCCCTGATGAGTGAGCGAGATGCAGCGACAGGTCGCGTATGCCCCGCGCGCGGGATTGCGCTCGCCGAAGATGAACGGCAGCAGCGTGTGAGCAACCTCGTCGGCTTTCTGAAAGTCGCCCTTCATCGACAGCAGCACGGTCTGGTAGCTCGTGGCAGTGAAGTACTGAATCAGCCGCTCCGGCACCGAGGTCGGGGCCAGCTTACCCCCCATGACCCCAGCAGCGATCACGCGCGCCACCTCGCTCAGCCGCAACAAGGAGTTCGCCCCCGAAGGCAGCGAGCGGACCTCGGGCAGATACATGCGCCGCTCGGACTCCAGCATGCGATCGCCCAGCTCCGAGTCGATCGCGACACCGACGCGAGCGAGGCGCTGGCGGGCCCAGAGCAGCTGTGAGTGGAGCGGGCTCCCATATGGCGCCTCAGCAGCCCCTTCCCCGAGCAACAATGCCTCGAGCTCTTCGAGCAAGGGCCGCGCGTCCGCCAGGGCCTGAGCGTCATACAGCTCGGTGCTCGCCCACTCGAGGTAGCGGATGGCCTTGTATTTCGCGCCGCCGCGTAGGAAATGCACGGCGAGCTCCGCCGCGTGAGCGCGAGCGTGCTCGCCATAGCGCCGCTCCAGCAAGCGACCGAGGAGCGCGTGCAACCTAATTTGCCGCGCGGAACTGAGCGTCTCGAGCAAGCGCCGGCGAGAGAGGCCAGGCGCGAGGTCGTAGCCGTCTCCGGACTCGCTCACCAGGTCCGCCTCACGTAGCTCGTCCAGCGCCGCGAAGACCGCGCTGTCGCCCCCCTCGCTGCAGGCAGTGATCAGATCGAGATCCAACGCGCGGCCCGCCACGGTCAACACGTCAATCACGCCCTGCGCGGTGGCTCCGGTCTGCTTGAGGCGGCGAGTCAGCGCTTCAGTGAGGGAAGTCGGCACCGGGAAGTCGCCCAGCGCGCGCGGCAGCTGCCAGCGTTCATCGGAGAACTGGATCACCCCGGCGCCCACCAGCTCGCGGACCAACTCCAGAACCAGCGCCGGGTTGCCTTGCGCGGCGGCGGTGATCTCCGCGCACAGCTTGGGATACGGCTCGGTGGCGCCGAACAGACTCCCCAGGAGTTCGCTCACGGCGGGCTGATCGAGTCGACCGATCGCGACGTCCAGCTCCGCACCGCCAATCAGGCGCGACAACGCGACATCTCGGCTCGTCGCGTCGGGACGCACGGTGAGCACCAGGCACAGACCGGGACCACAACCGGCGTGGAGCGCGCGCAGCACGTCGAGGCTCGCGTTGTCTGCGCGGTGGGCGTTGTCGACCAGGAGCCACGCTACGAGCGCCGCGAGACACCTTGACCCACTCGCAGAGCGCCGCGAAGAGCTGGCGCCGGTCCTCCACCGGGTCGCTGTGAGGTTGAGCTGGCTTCACGCCGTCGAACCACTTTGCCACTTCCGGGAGGATACGCACCGCGTGAGGCGCGAGCCGAGCCAGCTCCGGCTGATTTCGCGCGTCCTCTTGCCACAGGGCGCGCATCAAGGGTCGAATCAGACTGTACGCACCTGCGCTGCTCTCCGAGGAGATCAGCTCGGCGACCCCACCACTGCGACGCATGCGCAGCGCGAGCTCCCGCAACAGCGCGGTCTTCCCTATGCCAGCCTGCCCTCGAATGCAGGCCAGAGACGGGCGCATCACGCTGGACTCCCAGAGCCCGATCAGCTGCCCCAGCTCTCGGTCGCGCCCCAGGAGTCGCGAAGGTTTGAGATAGGTCGGCGCTTCGAGGCCCGTGGCGGTCCCGAGGCTGGGCGCGCACTGCCGCAGGCGACGGCGGACGACGGAGGCATCCTGTGGGCGAGCCGCGACCTCCGGGCTCATCAGATCACTGATCAACTCGGCGATCTCCGGCGGCGCGTCGACCAATAGCTTACGCACGTCGGGGGGGCTGACCTGCTTGGCCTGCACGAAGCTCTCCGCGTCTCGAATGTCGAACGGCACATAGCCAGCGAAGATCTCGAAGGCCAGCGTGCCGAGCGAGTACAAATCGAGCCGCGGATCAGTCGGCGCTCCGAACAGG
>JAUILJ010000184.1 GCA_030433055.1 Polyangia bacterium | reverse complement strand
CTCGGTGGCGAATCGGTCGTATCGTGCGCCTGGTATGAGCAGTGCCCTTGACCGGATCCAGGAGCAGAGCCAGCGCTTGGTGGAGGTCGCGCGGGGCATTCAAGTGCTGGGTAGGCTCACCTGGCCAAGCGACGTGGTCGATGGGTTCGTCGATGGTTGGCACAAGGGGCGGCGCGAGCTGCCTGTCGTGAATCCTCCCGAGGTCGATCTGAGCCCTGAGATCGACGGTCTGGAGGGGCTCTTGGAGGAGCTCGATCTCGGACATCCTCTTGGTCGTTACCTCGCGGCAACGGCTTCGTCCTACCTTGACGCCGCTCGCCTGGTCAGCGCAGCGGGAACGCGTGGCTTCCTCGAGCTGAGTCGGAACCTCTACGGAGACCCCAGCTCTCGCATGCCGGGGACCGACGCCTCCTACCTCGACGCGGCGCAAGCGCTCCTGGATGCTACGGGGCCTCTGGCGCAGAGCATCGGCCCCGACGCGACTGACTATTGCCTGACCGCGGAGTACGTGCGCGCCGAGCTGCAGCAGCGCATGGATGCGTTCTTCACTCAGCACCAGGTCGAGGTGGTGATCGACGAGTCTCTCGCGAGCAAGGCGGCAGCGAGCGCCACGCGGATAAGGATCCGTGGGCGAACCTGCTTCAGCCAGGAAGATCTCGCGCAGCTGCTGGAGCATGAAGCCTTCGTCCACTCGGCCACGGCGCTGAACGGTCGCGCGCAGCCCATCGTGGGCGCGCTGGGCCTCGGGGCTCCTCGCACGACGGCGACCCAGGAGGGCTTGGCGACCCTGGCCGAGGTGCTCACGGGGGCCATCGATCTCGCGCGGCTCCGGCGCCTGGCGCTCCGTACGGTGGCAGTGCACAACGCCCTGGACGGTGCGGACTTCATCGATACCTTCCGCTTCTTCCTCGATCAAGGCCAGACCGAGATGGAGAGCGTGCGCTCGGCCATGCGGGTCTTTCGTGGAGGAGACGTACGAGGGCGCATCGTCTTTACCAAGGACGCAGTCTACCTCCACGGTCTATTCAGTGTGCACACATTTTTCCGCAAGGCAATTGCTGAGCACCGTGTCTCCTTGGTGCGTCGTGTCTTTGCCGGTCGCCTCAGCCTGGCCGACGTACTCGACCTGGAAGAGGCGTTCGACGAAGGCTGGCTCCAGGAGCCTCTGTACGTGCCGCGCTGGGCCGCGAGCACCCACACCTTGGCCGCCACGCTGGCGTTCTCCCGTGTGGTGAATCGCATCGACCTCGAGCAGGTGGCGCTGCACGATCTGAATCCGGTCTCCGTGCGGCCACCTCCCGTGGCTCCGCGCGGGTGACGCAGGGCAGGCGCCCGGCACCCATCGACCTGAGCAGGTCACGTCCCTGCGCCACGCGCTTCAGCGGTCGGCCGCTCGTCTGACCACGGCTGCCAATAGCGGGCTGGTCCCTTGTGCGCAGCGCGCCTTCGGCGTACCCGGATCTCATGAACCCGGATGACCTCACGCGCTTCGCCGCCCGGGCCGCGGAAGGCCCCGTGTGCATGCTGAACCTGCTCAAGTTCTGTGAGGGGGGCGCGGAGCTCTACGCCCAGTATGCGCGCGCCGTCGAACCGATGCTGAGCGCGAGAGGAGGACGCGCGGTGTACATGGGCCGGGGCGCGGAGCTCCTGCTCGGCTCCGAGGACCAACGCTGGGATCTGGTCGCCTTGATTGAGTACCCGCAGCGCGCGGCGCTCCTCGATATGGTTCAGAGCCCCGAGTATCAGGCCGTCTCGCATCTACGCACCGATGCCCTGACTCGCTCGGTGCTGTTCGCCACCGATCCCATGCTGCCGGGCGGTGGCTGACGTTCACCGACTGGCTCAGTCGACGCGGTTCTCGCGTTCGCCGCGCAGGAATGCCTGTAAATTCTCCGCGGCAATATTCATGAGGCGCGCCCGCGCCTCTCGCGTGGCCCAGGCGATGTGGGGTGTGAGCAGCAGCGGGGTCACGCGCGCGTCATCGCGGGCGCTCGCAGCATAGGCGACCAGCGGGTGGTCCGCTGGCGGCGGTTCACGGCGCAAGACGTCGAGCGCGACGCCGCCGAGCCGCCCTCCCTCGAGCGCAGCCAGGAGCGCAGCCTCGTCGATCAGGTGACCCCGCCCGGTGTTGATCAGGAAGGCGCTGGATTTCATCCGCTTCAGGCGCTCGGCGCTGATCAGATCTCGAGTCTGGTCGGTGAGGGGACAGTGCAAGCTCACCACGTCGCTCGTGGCCATCAACGCGTCCAGCCCGAGCCACTCGAGATCGGCTCCCGGGACCTGCGGGCGGCTCCGCTGAGTATCCGCCACCGCCACGTGCATGCCCAGCGCCATGGCGATCCGCGCCACGCGTGCACCAATCGCTCCTAACCCCACGATCCCGAGCTGCTTGCCTTCGAGCTCGGGGAGGCTGGTCAGGCTGAAGCAGAAGTCGGGGCAGGTCGCCCAGCTGCCTTGCCGTACGGCAATATGATGCTGGTAGGCTCTGTTGGTCAGCTCGAGCAACAGAGCGAATACGTGCTGGGCCACGCTCGCTGCGCCATAGCCTGGGACGTTGGTCACTGCGACCTTCCGCTCCCGGGCGCACTCGAGGTCCACGACGTTGACGCCCGTGGCCAGGACGCCGATGTAGCGCAGATCGGGTAGCTGCTCGAGGCGCGCGCGGTTCAGGTACTCCTTGTTGGTCAGCACCAGCTCGGCGCCCCGCGCCCGCTCCAGCGTGGCGTCTCCGCTGCGTTCGTGAATCACCGGAGCCGAGATGGCTTCGAACGCAGACCAGCTGAGATCGCCGGGATTCAGCGTGTGACCATCGAGCACGACGAGTCGCGGTTTCATGGCTTGCTTGCCTAGCATGGCGGCTCCGCTGCGTCTGACGCTTGCCGGGGACGCCGCGATGGATAAAGCCCGACGTCACCGTGAATCCGCTGCTCTGCCCCAAGCCTGGCTACGCCGCCCACGAGCGCCTGCCATGGCGCAACGTGCTCGCCCCGATGGAGGGCGTCGGGCACCCGGCATTTCGCCATGCGATCGCGGCCCAGGGCGGCCTCGATCTGGTGTGCACCGAGTTCGTGCGAGTCACCTCGGCGCCGATGAACCCAGAGCTGATACGGCGCGCGATCCAGCCATCACCCGGGCTGGCGCTCAGCGTGCAGGTCATGGGCAACGTCGCCGAGCGCATGGCAGAAGCCGCGCGCTACGTCTCCGAGGCCGGGGCGACGGTGATCGATGTGAACCTCGGCTGCCCCATGCCGCGCATCGTGAAGAAGGGCGTCGGGGCGGCGATGCTCAGGCAGCCGGAGCTCCTGTTCGATGTCCTGAGCCAGATGCGGGAAGCGTCACCCGGGCTGCTCTCGGCGAAGATCCGCGCGGGCTTCGACGACGCCGAGCATGTGCTGGAGATCGCCCGAACCGTGCAGCGGGCAGGCGTCGACTTCATCAGCGTGCACCCACGACGCCGCGCGGATTTCTACTCTGGCGTCGCTGACTGGCGGATCGTGGCCTTGCTGGCCCGCGAGCTGGATGTGCCGGTGATCGGCAACGGAGACTTGTGGTACGCCGAGAGCGCGCTGCGTCTCCAAGCGGAAACGCGCTGCGCCGCGCTGATGATCGGTCGCCCCGCGATCCGCAACCCGTGGATCTTTCGCCAGCTATCGGAGCTGCGGGCAGGTCGGGCGCCGTTTGAACCGACGCCGCTCGATCTCCTCGAGTACCTCCACGGCACCGTCGACCGCTACGTCCCCGTGTTTCGTCACGTGCGTGGGCAGGGCGTGCTCGGCAAGCTGAAGGAGCTGTGTACGTTCGTCTCTCGAGGGATCCTCGGCGGGGCCGAGTTCCTGACCCAGGTGCGGCGGACGCAGTCGCTCGACGAGTTCCGTGGGGTGAGCGAGCGTTACCTCGCGGCGCTGCCATCGGAGCGCCTGGACCTCGCCGCAGAGCCGCGTCATGGGCTCGAGCGGGTCGGCACCGCTCACTCGAACGAAGCCGCCGCGCGCACCGCCTAGCATCGCCGCGCCGCGCTCCCCCGGGACAGCGAAGTCAGGGTGCGCCGAAGCCGGGCGCTCCGCTGGCTCAGCTGATCGGCCCACGACGGCGGCAATCCTGGGGATTTCTGTGTGCCTCGCGTCTGCCACGGGTTGGCGCGCTGATTGCACTCCGAGCTGCCGATGGGTTGGCTTGCTTGGGGAAACGACCGCAGCTGGGGTACGCGGCTGTGTGGCTTGGCGTTGCTGGCGACCACGCTGGGGATCGTCCACTGCTCGGCAGACTCTGCTGAATCGGCGGGTGACGTCGGGGACCCAGGCAACTCCGGCGGGTCCGGAAATGCCAACGGCGGATCGACCGGCGGGGGTAGCGGTGGCACGGGGGGCACCCCGCCGGAGCAGGAGCTGGAGAGCACGTTTCAAAGCCCCGTCTCGACTGGCAAGCTGATCTGGACGGCGAACCCCGATAGCGGGCGCGTCGCGCTCGTGGACGCGGTGAGCTTCGAGGTACGCATCGTCGAGGCCGGACTGAGCCCCACCTATCTCGCCGCGGTTCCGGGAGGCAGCGACACGGCTGTCGTACTCAACACGGGCAGTCGCGACGCGACGTTGCTGCGTGCGTCGAGCGACGGTGTCTCCGGCCTGAGCCTACCGACACACGATGGAGCCAACGCTTGGGCGCTCAGCGCGGAGGGCAAATGGGCCATCGCCTGGACGGATGCCCGGCGCGTGACGACTTCGGACGTGACCCAGGGCTTTCAGGACGTCACGGTGCTGCGCCTCACCGCTGGCTCTGAGCAGGCAACGCGGCTGAGCGTGGGCTACCGCCCGGAGCGCATCTTCTTCACCGACGACCAGAGCCGCGCGTTCGTCGTGAGCGAGCCGGGCATCACGGTGATCGAGCTGGATGATCTGGGGCCGCGGGTGAGTCGCCAGGTCGAGGTCACGGATGATCCGTTGGAAAACCCCGCGTCTCGCGACGTGACGGTGACGTCGGACGGCAGCGTGGCCCTGGTGCGCCGAGATGGCAGCCCCGCGGTGCGCTTCGTCGACCTCGAGGACGGCACCGCCTCGGAGATCGAGCTTGCGGGCAACGTCACCGATCTCGACCTGAGCGCATCGGGCTCCCTGGCCGTCGCCGTCGTGCGCGAGGCTGGCCTGAGCGGGGCTAGCGGAGCTGGTGGTTCCGCGGGGATGGCAGGTGCGGGCGGTGCATCGAGCGGAGGAGCGGGGGGAACCAGCGGGGGAACCGGGGGAGCCGGGGCCTCAGGAGCCTCTGGGAGCGGGGCCGGCGGAGCACCCACCGGCGGAGCGAGCAGCGGCGGAAGCGGTGGCGCATCGACGGCAGGCGCTGGAGGCGGGCTGTCGAGCGGCGGTACCGGAGGTGCAAGCACTGGCGGTGCGTCGAGCGGCGGTGCGTCGAGCGGCGGTGCGTCGAGCGGCGGCGCTGGCGGTATGGGCAGCGGCGGCTCGAGCTCAGCTCCGGAGCACAAGTCATTGATGGTGCTGTTGCCGTTGCCCGGTATCCTTTCGGATCCCAATGTCGCGGCAACCCTGGAGTCACCGCAGTACTTCGGTAGCGTGAGCCTCTCGCCCACCGACAACCCGGCGCTGCTCTACACGAACGCCATCGCCTCCAACACGCTGTCCATCGCGGACACCCAGGCGCTCACCCTGCGCACGGTCGATCTCAAGGCGCCGGTGAAGGCGGTGTTCGCAACGCCGGACGGTACTCACGCGGTCGTACTCCAGGGCCAGGCCGCGGGTTCCAACAAGGCGGGTGGTTTCTCCATCGTGCCCGCCGCCGAGCTGCGCGCGCCCAAGATCGTTGGCACAGACGCGGCTCCGATGAGCGTCGCGATCAGCCCGGACTCCGACCGCGCGCTGATCACCGTGCGCTCCGACGACAAGCGCCTGTACGGTGTCTACCTGGTGCAGATCCCCAGCCTACAGGTCGACTACTTCACGCTGGCGAGCCCCCCGCTGGCCGCTGGAATGGTCGCCGGTGCGCGCCGCGGCTTCGTCGCACAGGAGCATCCAGAAGGGCGAGTCACCTTCATCGATCTCGACAAGGGTGAACCTCGCACGCTGACCGGCTTCGAGCTTGGCGCGAAGGTCGTAGATTAATCCTTGGGGAAATGATCAGGCCAGATCGATCTGAGCCGCGCCCACGATGGCCCCCGACGGATCGCTGATCAACGCCGCCGCGCTCAGGGTCTTGGGGGAGAGACCAGCCAGGTCCGGCTTCCAGTAGCCCGTGGCTCCCTCGCTGCCCTCGAACGCCAGCGTTCCCTCGGACAGACCGCGTACGACGTGGACGTGGCTCAGGTCTTCGCCGCGGTTCTCCCCCCGAGGCACCGCGTTGTGGACCGCGCGCTGGAGCACCATCAGGCTGAAGCGCAGGTCGCTGCGCGCCGCATTTACCCGGTAGGTGAGCTTGCCGCCCGCGAAGCCGAGCGCGACTCGAGCACTCGCGGCGACTCCTTTTTCCATACGGATCAGGTCTTCGATCTCGCCCTGGGCCGAGCCAAGGGCCGAGTGGCGGCCGTTGATGATGGCCTGGGGAGTGAACACGCGCCCCCCGCTGAGGCGGGACGCGTAGCTGCGCTGGCGCGCGGAGAATCGACCGCTGCTGTAGGGGTCCGCCCAGCCCAGGTAGTTCCAGTAGTCGACGTGAAAGCTGAGGGTCAGCACGGCAGCATCCGCCTTGGTCGTGATCTCTCGCAACACCCGGTCGGCGGGCGGACAGCTCGAGCAGCCCTGGGACGTGAACAGCTCGACCACGGCCACCCCGGGGCCGGTGGCTCCGCTGCCACGGCTGTGGGTGTCGCTCGGCCGCCCACGAGCGCTGGCTGGAGCGCTGCGGGGCTCTGCGGACGCGCCGGCTGGAGCGTCGGTCGCCCGAGAGCAGGCCAGCGCGAGGGTGCCGCCCAACCAGGCGCGGCGGCTAAGCGAGCAGGCTCGGGGTGAGCTGGGATGCGGCACGTTGGGGTTCTACGGCGCTCAGTAGCGCTGGTTACAACCGTTGATGGTCGACTCGTTCGGGCTTTTGCAAGTGCCGCTCGCGTGGCCGGGCGTTATACGAGAGCCATGTCCAGCGACTGGATCCGCGTCCACGGTATCGCCCTCGAGTGCGTGGTGGGGATACATCCCCACGAGCGCAACCAGACCCAGCCTCTGATCGTGGACCTCGAACTGGGGCTTGACCTCAGCACCGCCGGCAAGAGCGGTCGAATCTCGGACACGCTGGACTACGATCGGGTCACCGATCAGGTCATCTCGCTGCTTGGCTTCCGTCGCTATCGTTTGCTCGAGAATGCTGGAGAGGAGCTGGCTGCCATGCTGTTCGGGGTGCAGCCCTCCCTGCAGACGGTGCGTCTCCGCATCAAGAAGCCTCGAGCGCTGACCGGGCGCGCTGTCGCTGCCGAGGTGGAGCTGCAGCGCACCCGTGATCAATTTCCTCGCGGAGAAGAAACGGCGCGGTTTGGTCGTGTGGAGGTGCTCCTGGAGACCGGGGAGGCGGGCCTGTACTTGCTCCACGTGGCTCCGGGTGGCGAGATCTCGGCGCACCGTCATGAAGAGATGCGTGAGCTCGAGTGGCGCGTCAGCGGCAAGCTGGCGAGAGACGGTGAGCGCATCCGGGGGCTCTCCCCCGTGACCTGGCAGAAGGGGCAGGTGCACCACTACAAGAACCTGGGGACGACCTGGGCCACGCTGTTTTGCTGCGATGTGCCGGCCTTCATCCCGGGTGACGAGATCGAGGTGGATGCTCAGGCGTCCGCTCACGAGGCAGGCACGTGAGCGTGCTGGTGACCGGCGCGAGCCGGGGGATCGGCCGAGCCATCTGTGCGCGGCTGATCGGTGAGGCGGATCTCGTGGGGGTGTATCGCTCGAACCACGCCGCCGCCGAGAGCTTGGCCAGCGAGCTCGGCGCTGCACCTGCCGGTCACACGTTGCGCACGTTGGCCTGTGATCTGACGAACGCTCCCGCTCGGGCGGAACTGATCGACGGCTTGAGAGCCTCGCAGGTGCGCTTTCGTGGGGTCGTGATGAACGCTGGCGTCGCCCACTATTCACCCTTCGTCGGGAGCTCCGGGCAGCCATCGGACCCAGTGCTGGCCGAGCTTCGAGGCAACCTGGAGGCGCCGCTCTTGTTCCTCCGCGGACTGCTGGAAGCGGACCTGGTGGAGAGCGGAGCCTCGGTTGTGTTCGTGAGTAGCAACCTGGTGCGACACGCCCTGGCCGGTCACGTCGGCTACGCCGCAGCCAAGGCGGGGCTCGAGGCCGCGGTCAAGCAGCTCTGCGCGGAGCTCGGGCCACGCCGGATCCGAGTGAACGCCGTCGCCCCCGGCTTGATCCTCACGGATATGACCGGGCACATGAGTGACTCAGAGCTCGCGACCTACGCTTCCGAGGTGCCGCTCGGGCGCTCTGGCTCCCCGGATGACATCGCGCGCTGTGTCGCCTTCTTCTTGGGAGAGCAGTCGGAGTACGTCAGCGGTCAGGTGCTGGACGTCGATGGCGGCTGGGGATGCCGTTGAGCCCAAGTGGGCCGTCGAGAGCACCTCCGCGAAGCACCACGCCGCTAGGCGCGTCGCGCGGTCGCGGCGATGGCTTCCGCGATCGTGTCCCAGAGCGGTTCCGGCAAGTCGTGTCCCATGCCGGGCAACTCCAGGAGTGACGCGCCAGCGATGGCGGCTGCGGTGTCACGGCCTCCCTCGACCGGGATCAGCGGATCCGCGACACCATGAATCACCAAGGTCGGCGCGGTCACCTGGGTGAGCGCGGCACGTCGACTGCCATCGACGATCACCGCTGCGAACTGGCGCATGAACCCCGCAGGGTGCGTACCCCGATCGAAGACCCGGCCGGCGGTGCGCCGCGCGCGTTCGGGGCCCACCAGACCGGGGCTCCCGATCACGCGCCACAGCTTCTCGCTGTAGTCGATGAACGCGTCGCGCTCGGGGGGCGGGGGGGCGATCAGCGCCATGAAGGCTTCCCGCTTGCCTGATGGGAGCGATGGATCTCCCGTCGTGGACATGATGCTGGTCAGGCTCTTGACCCGCTCGGGGAAGTGAATCGCCAGGCGCTGTGCGATCATCCCGCCCATGCTGGCGCCCACGATGTGAGCTCGCTCGTAGCCGAGGCTCGTGATGACGGAGACGGCGTCCCGCGCCATGTCCGTCAGCGTGTAGTCGACGGCGGGCGTTTCGCCTGCCCTCACACTCTCCATGAGCTCGAAGATGCGCGGCGTCGAGAGGTGGTCGAGGTGGCTCGAGAGGCCGATGTCACGGTTGTCGAAGCGGACGACGTAGTAACCCTGGTTGGCCAAGAGGCGGCAGTAGTCTTCGTCCCACTGCACGCATTGCGCGCCGAGTCCCATGATCGACAGCAACAGCTCGTGGCTCGGGTCCCCGAACGCCTCGTAGTAGAGTTCGAGGGGGACGTTGCCAGTATTCGAGGCGTCTTCGATTCGCAGCGTGGGCATCGCGCGGGACACTGCCACACCCGCTCGCAGAGCGACAATGCCCCACGACGCGCAGGTCGGTGAATCCCGCCAGGTCAGCCGCCGGCAGGCAGCCACACCCCGTGAAATGTGACGGGCACATGATGCTCGAAGAAGGCGCGGAACACGGGCCCCGCGCACACTTCTCGAGTGTCGAACACCGCGAGATGGCTCACGTCGGTGTCCGTCTCGTACACGAAGCTGAGCAACCAGCCATCACCTTCGGGGGCGGCTTCGGTGCGCGGCACGAAGATCCCTTCGGAAGCAAAGCTCCCCACGGGAAACACATACTCTTCCAGTTCGCCGGTCGCTGTGTGGAGCCTCCCAAGGCCGCTTCGCTCTCCTCGCGCCGTGACGACCCAGGCCTGCTCGAAGCTCCGGCCCTCGAAGCGCGGATCAATCCGCGGGAACTCGCAGGGCACCTCGCACAGTCTCTCGCGCCGCAGACTCGAGGCGCTGGGAGTCACGACCACTCGCTCGTAGTAGCCAGGGTCGCTAATCTCTCCCCGTTCGAGATCTGCAAAGCTCGAGAAGTCGTCGTAGCCCACCAGGTCGAGCAACAACTCGCCGGAGCGCTCGAACGCGCCAGCGAAGTGCCACTGGTAGAACGCTTCTGTGCGGAAACGAATGAAGTCACCGGGGCGGTCGATGGGGACGACGATGACTTCCGTCCCGTGCTCAGGGTGCCACTCGAACAGCTGAGTGAAGCTCCCAATCCCGAGCAGGGCGCGCCAGACCTGGACCTCCGCGGGCGCCACCAGGAACACGAGGTGGTTCTCGGTGGCGATGAAGTCGTGGAGCATCACAGCCCGCTCGAGGGGCAGGCGCAACAGGTGCCGAGCATCTCCGACGTCCGGCAGCTCGTAGACGTCGAGGCTCACCTCTCGGCCGTACGACACACCGAAGTTGTAGGTCGCGCGCCGAGCCACGACGCGGTGCGGATGGGCGGAGAACGGACCACGAATCACGTCACCCAGCCGGGTTACGCCGAGGGTGCTGAGGTCGCTCGGATCCAGCTCGGTGGGGGGCGCGGCTTCCATCAGTCCCAGCAGCCGCCCCTGCCAGCTCATGACGCTGGTGTTGGCGGTGTTCTTCCCGCGCATCGTGAGGCCGTTGACCAGTCGCCGGGGCCAGCTGGCGATGGTGCCGTACAGCGGCTTGCCGGCCCTTTGCTCCTCGCGCAGCTCGCTGCTTTGAACCAGCCGCTGGGCCCCGAAGGCCCCGTCATCCGCCAGGCGCACCGCACTCGGCGCCCCATCGGCTTCGAAGAGGTGGGGGTAGGGCACACCAAAGGACTCGAACAACCCGGGTCCGTTGCGGACCAGGGTTCCTCGCAGCCCGGACGGCAGCCGACCCTCGGTCCGCAGAGATTCGAAGTCATGCTCTCGGATTAGAGAGCGACGCTGAGCCTGAGGAATTTCAAGGCGTTGGGTTGGATTCCGGGGCGCTGATCGAGGACCGCGCGGCACAGATGGGGAA
>JAUILJ010001063.1 GCA_030433055.1 Polyangia bacterium | reverse complement strand
AGCGCAGACGTTCCAGCCCATTTCGCTTACTTTGCCGAGTGGCCTCAGGCGCCCAAAAGATAGCACTTCGACTCGAACAACGTCTCGAAACCGAGGTGTTGGAGGCGCGGCGCGGACGTCGCCTCGCGGGCCTGAGTCGTCGCGTACTCGATACCTCGCGCGCACAGGAACTCGAGGCGTGCACGGATCAACGCCCGGTACACCCCGCGCCCTCGCGCGGTTTCCAGCACCTGAGCGCCCATCAGGTAGGCGGAGTCTCCTCGCAGGATGAGAGACGCGGTCCCCACGACCTCATCCTGGAGCAGCGCTTCGAAGTAGTAGTTCACGCAAGGCTGCGCTCGCAGGCGCGCTAGATAGGTCCCACGCCACACGTCGAGCTCCGTGGGCGGCACGCCCCAGCCCTGCATGACCACCGCCAGGTGTCGCTCCAGGCCCTGCTCATTTACTTGCCGCACGGCAATATCCCAAGCGGCGGACAACTCCAACGACGTCGAGCAGCCCATGCCCCGCACCGCCCAGCTCTCGAAGCCTCGTCGAGCCAATCGCTCCCCGAAATCTTCGGGCCGCGTCCAGTAGCCCACGCACCACTTCGTCGGCAGGCCGTGAGCGCGGTACGTCGCGATGGTTTCGTCGATCACCCGCTCGGCGTCTCGGTCCTCCACCTGCGACAGCACCACCTCATTGCACGTCCCCGAGGTGGATGGTGTGATGGTCTGGTACCAGCCCGGGCGCTCGATCACCTGGGTGTCAGCGCGCACCAACTCAGGGCTGATTGGCCCCCACAGGCATGCGTTGCGCTTGCGTTCGAGGGTCCACTCAACCATCACTGGGCGAGTCTGTAGCGATCGATCGAGCGGCGCAAACGCTGGCTCATCCATAGACATGCCTCCGACGGATCAAGACCCAGCTGGGCCGCGAATGTCGGTCGGAACTCTCCGGCCAGCTTCGTTGCGCGCCTGACCTTCCTGCAGGCTATCTCCGACACCGGTCGCGATTCTTGAACTCGTCCTCGAGCACCCGGAATTCGATGATGCTTATCCAGTCACTGTGGCTCACCGAGCTGTCGAGCCCTGTGACGGTGAGCCGTACAAACCGAGCGTCGCGAGGCGAGAAGAGCCGTGTGTCGAACGGAACTTGGTCGGCATTGTCACGCGCATCGACCACGACTTCCCACGGATCGCTCACGGAAGCCCTGGTTTCCACGACAAACTGGTAGGGCCGCTGGTACAGCGGCGCGAGTTCGATGCCCCGAACTCGCTCGACTCCCAGTAGATCCAGCTCCAGCGATTGCGGGTACCCGAACGCGGACCAGCGTGTGGTTAGATCGTTGTCGATCGCGCCCCCAGCTTCGTTTCCTGTCTGCTCGGCCGTGCCCGTCGCTGTCGCCGTAAGAGCCAGGTTCTCTTCCGAAATCAGCGGAGGGAGGTGGCCTCTCGACAGCTTGATGACTTCACTTCCTGCCAGCAAGAATGCGCCGACGCCGAAGTCGTAGTGATCGCCTGCGTTCGTGCTCCGCGGGATGGGCGCAGCGCCCACGGGCTGGATGTAGCCAAGCTTGCCGTCACCCGCGAGTGCAACGTCCACCAAGGCGTTCCACGCGTCCGCGATGATGGGCATGTAGGCGCGCTTGGACAGCAGCCCGTGGTTCACACCCCACGCCATGGCATAGGTGAAGAACGCCGTGCCACTCGTCTCGGGACCTGCCGGGCTCTGCGAATCCAGCAGGTTTGCGGTCCAGAAGCCATCCGGCTGTTGAATCTCGGCCAGCGCCGCTGCCATCTTCTTGAAGGTGTCCACGTACTCAGCTCGATGGGGATCCTCCGTGGGCAAGCGGTCCAGCTCTTCGATGGTGCGTGCATGGGCTGCAATGGCCCAACCGTTTCCGCGAGACCAATACAGGTTCTCACCGTTCGGCGACGCGGCCGGCGGCTTGAACGAAGCGTCACGCCACCACAGGGATTCCTGGGGGTTCCAGAGTCCGCTAACTCCCTCCCGTCGCTTGGTCCAGTCGTACATCTGGTACATGCGCTCGCTGTAAGAAGGGTCACTCC
>JAUILJ010001062.1 GCA_030433055.1 Polyangia bacterium | reverse complement strand
GGTTTTGCGAGAGCACGATCTGGTGCGAGTCTGCGCGGGCACGGTGGTTGTTGATTGGCAGGGTGTTTTTCAACACCCTGCTAGTGGCTCACACATGGGTGCCCTCAACCTGAGGGGCTACTTGCGCTTCGCAGGCGCCGCAGCTTCCAGAGCTCACTCGACAGGCCGACCCCAACGACGATCACCGAGCCGGCGATGAAGGTGCGCAGCGTTGGCTTCTGCCCGAGCACGAGCCACGCCGCGGTCGTCGCGATGAGTGGCTGGAGGTAGATGTAGACGGCGACGACCGAGCTCTCGACGCGAGTCAACGCGTAGCCGTTGAGGATGTAGGTGAGCAGCGTCGGTCCGACCAGGATGAACGCCAACGAAGCGACGACCCAGGCGGGGAGCGCGCCGGGGTCGATCGCGAGGAAGCTCCTCGTCACGTAGGGCGCACACTGCAGCGCGCCGATCACGAAGACCCAGCTGATGACGCGCAACGATCCCAAGCGTGCGATCAGTGGCCGCGCGAGCACCAGGAAGACAGCATAGCTGGTCGAGTTCGCGACCAGCAGCAGGTTACCCAGCAGCCTGCTGTCTTGCAGCTGGAAGCGCTCGACGCCGACCAGCGCCAACGCGCCCGCGATGGCGATAGCTACTCCCAGTAGACGCAAGCGACTGGGCCGTTCGCGGCCGAGCAGCGTCGCGACCAAGAGCGTTACCGCGGGGATAATGAGCAGCAGGACGGAGGCATTGATTGGCCCGGCGCGCCGCAAGCCCTCGACGAACAGGATCTGATTGGCGGTGATACCGAGGATCGCCAGCCCAAAGAGCTGAGCGAGGTCCTTCAGCGTGAGCCGTGGCCCCTTGGCTGCCCCGAGGCGCGCCACGACGAGGAGACAGGGCGCTCCGAGAAAGAGCCGAAATCCGATCAAGGCCTGCGGGCTCAGGACGCCCAGCACCGCGGATCCCGCCACAGGCCACAGCCCAAACAGCACCTGAACCGTGATCAAAGCCAGGTGCACTCGCCGCATCGGGCGCTCTTCTGGCACGATTGAGTCGACGCAGGCGAGCCTTCCCCACGACGGTCGTCAGATTCGGGGCCTCCGACAAATATGAACTTGACGTCAGGTTCAGGTTCCTTATGCTTGGGCTATCGTGGGTACCGCCGCCGTACGCAAGCCGTCCCAGTCTCGGGCCATTCGCACCCGGGCTCGCCTCGTGGCCGCCGCGGAGGCCGAGTTCACGGAGCATGGCTATGCTCAGACCACCGCGCGATCCATCGCCGAGCGCGCAGGGGTGGCCACCGGCACCTTCTACCAGTACTTCGGAGACAAGGACGTGATGCTCCGAGAGCTCGCCGACGTGCGCCAGCAGCGCATCGCCAGCGAAGCCGTCGAGGTCTTGGGGAGCGATGTGCGAGACGTCGCGGGCCGTGAGCTCTTGATCGCAGTCCGCTCACGCATGACGCGCATCGTGCACATGGTCATGGATTACCATCGGGAAAATCCGGGCCTGCACGCGGTGCTCACTGAGCGCCGACACGCCGACACCGATCTGGACCACCTGACGTCCCTGGGGGAGCAGGCGCTGGTTCACCAGGTATCCAATCTGCTCGAGCACTGGAGCTTCTCGGGAGACACGACCGCCACGGCGTTCGTCCTGTTCGGCATGGTCGAAGGCTCCGTGCACGCCCACGTCCTTGGTACGCCGGTCGTTGACGACCAACGCTTCACCGAAGCCCTCGTCGACGCGTTGATCCGAGTGGCACTCCCAGAGCTGACCCGAAGTTGACTCACCCGCGATGGCTCGCTCCGTCGCGAGCCGCGGCCCCCAAACTCAAGCGAAGCCTGACGAGCAGGCCAAGAAAGACACAGGATCCGATGAAGAAGCTCAAGTTGAACGCCGAGTGGACCGCCCTGATGGACAGCTACCGGGACGACCACCAGAACGAGACCAACCAGTTCTGCCACACCATCGGCATTCCGATGATCGCCGCTTCCTTCCCAGTCGGCGCGACGGTCGTGGGCCTCCTGAGCCAACGCGCCCATGGTCTCGGCGTGCTCCGCCAGCCAGGCG
>JAUILJ010001061.1 GCA_030433055.1 Polyangia bacterium | reverse complement strand
CGGGGTACGATGTTGCTGTTCGCGATCAACACTCGCGGCGCGTGCACGTGGGTCTTCGCGACGTAGACCGCCGCACCCGACTGCACGCACAGCGTCTCGTCGGGCTCCAGCTCGAGCAGCGCCTTCTGAATCTTGTGATATTCGCGCCAGTTTCGGGCGGCTCGCCCGCTGCCGCCGTAGACCACCAGGCTCTCCCAGTCGATGGCGTTCTGAGGGTCGAGGTTGTTCATCAGCATGCGCCGCGCCGCCTCCGCGTCCCAGCTCTTCGCTGTGCGCTTTGGCCCTCGGGGTGACTGAACGGGCTTCGAGGGTTTCTGCGACAGGTGCATGGGGCGTCCGTAGCGCGCAAGCTCCGGACCGAAGTCGTCGGTGCACTGATAGCGGGCTCGTTGGGCGGCGATGATCTCTTCGTCGGTCATTGGGGGCTGTCCTGGTGCGGGTGGGGCGCGACCTTAGTCAGAGCACCAGCACGTTTTCAAACCCCACAGGGGGGACCGAGCAAGGGGGGGAGAGGCCAGTCGTTCGGGCGGAGTGACGCTCCGGAAGTGACTCCCGGAGAATGCCGCGCTGCGGCTTGGGGTGGGGGACGCATGCTCGACGAAATTTCCACGGATTTCTGATAGCCTACGTCAGCGAATGGCTGACCAAGCGAAGCCTCCTGCCGGTGACGGCTCTGTGCCGCGTCCACCGCGCCCGGATGAATCCGATGACACCAGTCTGCTCGAACCCATGGAGGTGGCGCCGCCCAAGCCTCGCCCCAAGGGATCGGTGCGTCCACCGCCTCCACCGCGGAAGACTTCTGGCACGGTGCCAGCGGTGCGCCCGCCGCCGCCTCCTCCCCGGGGTAGCCGGGCGCCCGCTTCGGTGCGCCCGCCGCCCCCACCGCGGCGGACCGACGATGAGGTTCCGCGCGGTAAGGAGACGGATGCGGGCGGTAGCGATCCTCGCGCCTCCGCCGCGCCTGCCGAGCCGAAGCGCAGCAGCGACCCGCGCGCCGCGGGTGCGTCCGAGCCGAAGCGCAGCAGCGACCCGCGCGCCGCGGCGCCTCCTGCGGTTCGCAGCAGCGATCCCGGCAAGCCGACATCGGACCCCAAGGCTGCAGCCGCGCCGGACCCAAAGCCCGGCGACTCTGGAGTGACCTCGCCGGATCGGGCGAGCGCTGCCTCAGGGACGCTGCTTGGAGTCCCGGCGCCGAATCACCCGCTCGCCGGAGCACTGAAGGGCAATCGCGCCAGTGACCCTGGGCGCCACTCGCCAGTTCCCGGTGCCAGCGGCACCGCGAAGACCTTGCTGTCTGGCAGTCCGGGTGAGGCGCCGACCTTGGGCAAGGTGACCGGTGATCGCGCCTCCACTGCGGACGGCGCCTCTGGTGGCGCCGACGACCCGACCGTTGCTTGGAAGCGCAAGCTCACCCGAGAAGCGAAGCTGATCGTAGAGCAGATCAAGGACGAGCGAGACTCCAGGCGCCGCGGGCGGCTCCACTACGAGGCGGCGAGGCTGTATGAGTACCCGATCGCCGACCTCAAACAAGCCGAGCAGCATTACCGTGCGGCAGTAGATTTGGCCCCTGAGCTCACGGCTGCCCTGGCCGGCGCTCGGCGCTTGCTGATCGCCTTGGGCAAACACAAAGAGGCCTTGCCCCTGTTCGACGCTGAAGCCAAGGTCACCGCCTCGACGAATCGCAAGGTCCAGATCTGGTACGAGAAGGGCCGCATCTACGAGGACCACCTCCGGCAGCGCGGCGAGGCGCGGTCGGCGTATCAGCGTGCCCTGGAGCTGGACAAGCAAAACACGACCGTGCTGCGTGCGCTCGAGCGACTTGCGTTGCTCGAGGGAGACTGGCAGGGCCTGGACAAGGCGCTCGAGCAGCTCTCGTTGGCGTTTGCCAGCGACACGAAAGCGCGCGCGGCGACGCTGGAGGCGCGGGCGCGCCTACTCGACGCGCACCGGAACCAATCCGGAGAGAGCATCGAGCTGTACGGCGAGGCCCTGGAGGCCGAGCCACGCTCGGCGTCCGCGCTGGTTGCCCTCAAGCGCTTGCTCCATCGACAGGGGCGC
>JAUILJ010000183.1 GCA_030433055.1 Polyangia bacterium | reverse complement strand
GGCAGGTATCGAGGTGCCGATCATCGCTGGCATCATGCCGGTGACGAACATCGACCAGGTCAAGCGCTTCACCGCGATGTGTGGATCCTCCATCCCAGGGCCGCTGCTACAGCGCCTGGAGCAAACGGGAGGCGAGCGCAGCGAGGTGCGCAAGGTCGGTGTGGAGCACGCCATTCAGCAGTGCCAGAAGCTGCTCGAGGCGGGCGCGCCGGGCCTGCACTTCTACACATTGAACCGCAGCACGGCGACGCGCGAGATCCTCAAGGCGCTCAAATAGCGCGCCTCACCCCCAAGAAGCGCGCGGGCGTTTGCTGCCGCGATGACAAAACTCGAAAAGCCGCACGATTTCCGTGCGGCTTTTTCTTTGGTCGCTCGGCGTTCTGCCGATGCGAGCTACTTGCGGATCACGACGTGGACGGGGGGCTCGTCCTTGGGCCATTTCACCACGCTGTTCCAGCCGTCGGGGATCTGAGCGGTGATCCAGCGGAACACGTGGTTGGCGTCGTAGGGCGTGAGGTGCACGTCGCCGTTCGTGTGCTCGATGCCGAAGCGATCGTGCCAGTAGGCTCCGTGGAGGCGCTGGCCCGAGTCGAGCTCGATCACCCAGGGCGTGTCGTAGGAGTCCCAGTAGTGGGCGACCTTGGTGGGATCGAGCGTCGTGGCGGTGACGAACTTGCCGGTGACCTTGAACTCGCCGCGCTTCGTGACGGCTTCACCTTCGTCGTCCAAGCGGTTTCGGCCCACGCTGATCAGCGTGGTGTAGACCGGCTTGGTCCCTTCGTAGAGCACCATCGAGCCCGTGACGATGCTGATGTCGATCCAGCGCTCGTCGGCCTTGGCGAAATCGGGGAAGGTTTCCCGGCGGCGGATCGTGGTCACGTCGCGGTGCCGGACGTAGCGATCGCCACTCGTCTGCCAGTAGCGTAGGCCATTTACCTCACGGTATTTACCCGTGAGCATGATGGTCTGATGGTACTCGAGCTTGCCCTGCTTCTCGGCTTCGCCCTTCTCGACCTGCCAGGCGCGCACTCCGCGCTTGACCACGAATGAGACCGGCAGGTCCGTGCCGTTGCCCAGCTCCACACCCTTGAAGTCGCTGAACTCCGCCTTCTTGAGGTCGGCGGCCTTCACGAAGCGCCCGTCGGTCATCATGCCGAGCCGCAGCTGTTCGCCTTCGGGGCCGGTCGCGCTCCAGGAGCCGACGATGGCAAGGCCGCTGCGTCCGCGGATCTTGCCGACCTCCTGCACCGCGTGATCATTGGCGGGATCGCGCTGGTAGATCGGGGTCGTCTTGGTCGTGCGCGCGTAGGCGTACGGCAGCGGCGCGTCGAGCTTCGGCTGCTGGGCCATCGCGATCAGGGTCGGATGGCTGAGCTCGGTGGTGGCCTGCTCCCCGGCGCACACGAAGCCGCGTGGGCGGATCGGGTACCAGCCGCCTTCGCAGCCTTCTTTCGAGTACGGCTCCTCGGCTCGCGGCACCATCGCGCCAGCGTGGAGGTGACCGATCACCTGTCCCTCTTTGGACGGGCGATCCATCACCTTGGTGACGTAGCTGATCGCTCCGAGTCGCGGGCCGTCCGCCGGCGGAACAGGCACATTCGGGATCTCGTCCGAGCTGCCCTTGGACAGCTGCGGCGTCGCCTCGTCGCCGCCGTTGCAGCCGAACAGCAGCGCCGAGCACGTAACGGCCAAGGCCGTGGGAAGGGTCCAACGTGCGCGCATCATGATCCTCGGCTGTCATGCCTTGCGCAGATTGGCCCAGTTTTCGGCACACATGTTTTCGTCGCCGCAGCCCCCGAAGAACGCCGCCCAAAAGCGAATTCCCGCAGCAATCAAGCCCATTTCCGCGCGCTGGGCGCGAATCGTTCGCCCTCCAGCCCCGTCTATGGACCTGTAAGTTCATCCAGGTTTGGGGGTTAGGGACGACATGCGCACTTCGAAACTGATTGCCTCGCTCGGGTTGCCCGTGATCGCGCTGGGAGCGCTGTTGTTTCCGAGCCAGCCCGCGAGCGCAGGAGCGGTGAAGGCCCAGGTGCTCTCCACCGGCTTCTACGACATCTCCGACGGACGGAACGTCGACGGCTCGAGCTACCAGGGCGCCGTGCAGATCGCGCGCACCGGGAGCGTGGTGCACCTGCGCTGGGACCTCGACGGCGCTCGCAACACCCACCAGGGCGTTGGATTACTGGACGGAAATCGGCTCGCTGCCGCGTGGACTGCGTCGCCGAGCGGCGGTGTGGTCATCTACAAGGTCAACGGGGGCACGCTGACTGGGCGCTGGGCCAGCTACGGGAGCACGACCGAAGCGGTCGAGAACCTCAAGGGCCCGAGCGGCCTGAGCGGCGACTACCGCATCACGACGGGCACGAACGAATCCGGGGGCAGCTACACCGGCAAGGTGCGCATCGCACCCCAGGGGTCGAGCTATGCGCTGAGCTGGGAGCTCACCTCCGGTGAGCACTACGACGGCGTTGGCGTGCTGACGGGGGACTTGCTCACGGTGGGCTGGGGCGCTGGGAGCGGGGCCGTGGTCTACGAGGTCCGCGGAAGCAAGCTCAGCGGCAAGTGGGTCGGCCCCGGGGACACGGCTCTCGGCAAGGAAGACCTGAAGCTGCGCGCGAAGCCCAAGGCGAAAGCGGCGCCCAGAAAGCCTGCACCGAAGCGACCCGCGCCGAAGCAACGCTAGCTGGCCCCGCGCTCACACAGATTCGCCTCACTAGCCGCGCCGCCGGGCGATCGCCTGGGCCAGGGTGTGCAGCAGCGCGTCCACCCAGGGCCCCGGATCCTTGAGCTGGGAGAAGTCGCCGCCGCCGCTCCGCGCATGCTCCGCGCTGAGGCGCTGGATGGCCTTGTTGTAGTCTTTCGGATCTGCCGTGAAGTAGCCGCGCTTCCTCAAGCCAGCGACGAAGCCCTGAGTGTTGCCGGCAGCGGCGGCCTGTATTGCCTCGGGGTAACGTTCTTGCAGTGTGCGCACGTAGTCGAGGGCGCCGGCTTCGGGGGTGGCGTAGGTGCGGAAGCGGCTCTGGATCGCGACGCGGTGATCGCCGTAGCCTTCGTGGGTCTTCAGCACGGCGCTGCCTCCGCCGGGCGAAGTGCCCTTCAGGCCTCCAAAGTTGAAGCCGCGCATCGCGCGCCCCCGCCCGGTCTCGAGCGCCCACTGCGCCCACAGGGTGCTCAGCGTCTTCTGACTCGGCGGCTGACCGGTGACCTGCTCCCAGGCCTGGCTGAGGAGCCGTGAGGCCTGGCTGCCACTGAGCGGAGTGCGTTCGCCTTCGAGTGCGAGGTGAGCGCTGAAGGTTGGGCCGGGCTCCGCCTGCCGTCGGCGCGCGGAGTCCTTGAGCGGTGCGCCCGAGGACGATGCCGTGGGGAACTGCCGTGCTCGCGCTGAGAGTGAGCCGTTGACGCGCTGAGGCATGGCCAGGGTTCGGCGCCGTGCCGATCGCCGTTGCGTCCAAAAAGCGCGGGCTCGAAGGGGCTGCGCGTGACCGAAAACGCGACACAATACGCGGTTCAGCGTTCCGTTGGCGCTAGAACGCGCTTGTTTCGTAGCTGGTACCGGCACGGCGCTTGGAGGCTGCTATCCTCGGCCCTTCATGCTTTCGGTTGAGACTGGAATTGTGCCTTCGAGTTTGGCCGCGCGGTTGCGCGGTGGTGTACGCGGCCTCGTGCCGCTCCTGGTGGCGACCTGCGCAGCGTGCGCGTCGACCGAGAACCCCCAGCCGGTGATCGTCCTGAACGGCGGCGCGGGCGGGACCGCGGGGTCCACTGCAGGGGGAACCGCCGGAGCGGGCGCGATGGGCGGCAGCGGCGCGATGGGTGGCAACGCGATGGGCGGCAGCGGTGCCATGGGCGGCAGCGCCGGCACCGACGCAGTCGGCGGCGCTGGCGGCGCCACTGGTGGGTCTGCGGGCATGACCAGCGGCGGCGCTGGTGGAGTCGGGGGCAGCGGCGGCGCCAGCGGCGGCAGCGCGGGCATGGCGGGTACCGGAGCCATGGGCGGTTCCGCGGGGAGCACGACGGGAGGCAGCGGCGGCGCCGGCGCCGTGAACCTGTACTTCAGCGAGTACATGGAGGGCGACTCCGGGACCGACAAAGCCGTCGAGATCTACAACGCGGGTGATCCCATCGACCTGAGCAACTGCCGAATCCAGATCTATTCGAACGGTAACTCCGCGCCTAACATCAAATTCGACCTCGATGCCGTCACGCTAGCCAGCAAGGACGTGTGGTTGGTCTGCGTCAACCCTTCAGCCGGCGGCAGCGGGGTGGCTGCGTGCGACCAAATCTCGGGGTCGCTCTCTCACAACGGGAACGACGCGGTGGAGCTCGAATGCAACGGCGCACGGCTCGACCTGATTGGCAAGACCGGTGCTGATCCAGGGAACGCTTGGACCGGCGGAGGCCTATCCACCGAGAACCAGACGCTCTGGCGCAAGTGCAGTGTTACCTCGGGGAATCCGAGCGGCTTTACGGACCCATCGATTGAGTGGGAAGCACCGACTGGCGGGATCGGCGTCGACAAGTGTGGTTTCGGCACTGCCAACTGCCCCTGATTCTGCGCGAGTCTCCACCACAAAACGCCAGCGGCCTCGCTTCCGCGAGGCCGCCGCTGCTTCGTCGTGGCTTCGTGGCTAGTTGCCCGCGTCCATCCCTGCGTCCGGGAAATCGCAGCCAATGCCGTCCTGGTTGCATTCGCAGCCGGGGAGCGGAATGTCGGGGTTTTCTGGCGTTCCGCACTTGCCGCCGGAGACGTCCGGGGGCGGGGGCACGTCGACGGCTGGCGTCGAAGGCCTGATCTGTCGCGCGGTGCAGTCGATGCCGAAGCTGACGGCGTCGCAGGTCGCGTCGGGCACCGGGTCGTTGCTGTTGGCCAGCATGTCGACGGCTTGATTGAGGTAGCCGATGGTCGTGGTGTAGGAGCTACACAGGTTCTCGCAGAAGCCGATCTCGCGGAACGACGTGATCTGGTCCCCCGGCTTGATCGAGCCGCCCATGGTCGCCTCGGTGAAGGACCAAAGTTCACTCTGGGGGTTCTGGACCAGCTGGGCCGCCATCACCGAGTTCTGGACAACCAGCCGCATTCCCGGGGTGTCGGCGTTGATACCGTTGAACCACATCTCGGTGTTGGGCGGGAAGTTGGCGATCACCCAGCCGTTGCGCACGTAGGCCGCGGCGTCCGCCCACTTGGAGTTCGGGATCTGACCTGCTTCCGCCGGGGGAGCGGCGGGGTCGAGGTCCCGCTTCGCGAACTGCCACTTGTTGTCCAGGTTTGGATCGGCGTTCTTGACCCACTCGGGATCGAGCTTGTCGGCGTTTGACTTTCCGTTCCGGCAGCTCCAGTTCGCTGGCGTCACGACCCCGATGGATGAGTACAAGTCCACGCGGACGCTGCTGTCGTCGCCGGTGCCGTTGTAGCCGGTGATCTTGAAGATGATCCCCATGGAACCGCGATGGATGTTGCAGTTCCAGTCCGCTTCGCTCAGGCGGAACGGACCACCCACGACGGGGGAGAGAGAGGCGAGGCCGAAGAGCGCTCCGATCGCGTTGTCCCGGCAGTTGTCGCCATCGAACGGGTTCACGATATCGTTCTTGCAGGCGGGCCGCTTCAGGGCGGGGCAGGTGTTCTGAGCGTTCCCCTGGAGCTGTCCCTCAGGCCAGCTCGCGGCGTTGCACGACAGGTCGAGGTTGAAGCCGACGTCGACCCACGCCTTGTAGTTTGGGTCGATTCCGTTGAAATCCTTCAGCGTGTCGTTCTCCAGGTCGGGCACGCCGCCAAACCGCACCCGATGCATGGCGACGTAGATCGGGCCGACGTCGCCATCCGCGGTGCCCGTTGGGCGCTGGTCAACGGTTGGAACACCCTCGGTGGGGCACTCCATGTCCTCGCCTTCCATGTCGTTCCAGAACTTGTCGGTGCTGGTGTTGCCGGTACCCCCGTTCCCGGTACCTCCGCTGCCTCCGCCTCCGGTTCCGGCCGTTCCGCCGCTGCCGCCAACCAGCAGGGACGAATCGTAGACGTTGCACGCGGCAGCCAGGCTGCCCGTGCAGGCAATGACCAGGCCGGCTCGTTTCAAGGTTCGAAGCAAGTTGGAGTTCATCGAGTGTTAGCCCCGTGATCGCAGAGTGAAGCGCCAGCCCCCCGTTGCGCGCTCCCCCTGAGCGCGGGTCGGAGATGGCTCCGAACGAACAGTCTAGCGCGGACAGGAAATCCTCTCAAACCTCGTGAGGTTGTCCGCTTGTCGCCGCGTACGTTTTGTGTGGGGGGTTCGGCGCTCTGGTATCAGACCGGGCGCCATCCCGCAGCACCTACGGGCGTGTGGGTGAGTCGACGCTCAGGTGCAGCGTGGCTTTCGCCTGCCAGCCAGGTGCAGACGTTCGAGACCGCACGAATCCCCCGCAGATCACCCTGTAGTGGCAGCTCGCACATTGTTCGGTTTGCTGACGTTGCGCGCGCTGATAGCTCGGGAAATCGACCCCCGCGAGGGACAGATAGCGGCGCGCACTGCCCAGCTTCCATAAGTCGACGTCGACCAGCCGTTCGAAGCCTGGCAGGGCGCACACCGGCAGATTTTTCACGCAGAAACTGAGGGTGTCGGGGTCATGACCCGAGGTGAACGCGCGCAGCGCGCTGACCAGCGAGCCGGACAGCTCGTCGAGATCATACTTCAGCCGAGCGTAGTCGGCGCCACCCGGCTCCAGACCAAGCAAGCCAATGCTCCTCACCCCCAACCCCGAGAGGAGCGTGAAGAGCGCCTCCAGGTCGCGGTGATTTTTCTGCGTGAGCGTCACTTGAACGCCGACTCGAAGCGGCTCTGGAGCGTGACTCAAGAGCTGCTTCAGCCCCTCGAGGCTCTGCTCGAAGGCCCCCGGATCGCCAACCAAGTTGTCATGCAGCTCCGCGTGGGAGCCGTGGATGCTCACCCAGATGGCGTCGAGCCCGGAGCTAGCGAGGCGCTCGGCGTAGTCTGGGTAGCTCGCCAGGCGCCCGTTGGTGACCAGGCTCACGCGCTGGTACCCGATGCGCCGGCTCACGCGGATCAGCTGAAACAGGCTGTGGCTCAGCGTGGGCTCGCCGCCATCGAGGGTGAGCTCTCGAGCGCCGCGTCGATACTCGTCGCTCAGGCGCTCGGCGAAGGCGCGCACGCGTTCTCGCTCGCCCGCTGGAGGCGCGTTACCTCTCGGAAGCGCCGGTGGGCTACCGACCGAGCAGAACCCGCAGCGGTTGTTGCAGCGGTAGTTCACGGCCAGGGTGACGTGAGCAGGGGCTCGCAGCGCTTCCATGCGCCGGTCGAAGCTGCGCTTGAAGGCAACCAGGTCTGCGCTGCTGAAGCTGGGCGTCTCGAGGCTTGGCTTGCCCTGGAAATGGGGCCCCCAGTCTTGAACCAGCGGCAGCCCGGTGGCGCCCCGGGTCACCGCCTCGCGCGCGAGGCGAGTGCCGGGCAGAGGAGTCGCGAACTGCACGCTCGGCTCTGCGCCATAGCGCTCGAACAGATCGAGTGCGAACTCCAGCGTGCCGTTGATCTCCTCCGCCTTCTCACCGGGCATGCCGATGATGTAGTGGATCAGCAGGCGCACCCCGGCGGCGTGAGCGCGCTCCGCCGTCTCCACGATGGCGCGCAGATCGAGCTGCTTGCCCACGACCTGATCCACGACGCGCTGCACGCCGCTCTCCGCAGAGATGCTCAGCGTCGTGAGGTGCCCGTGCATCGCCGCGAGGTGCTTGGGGCGCACGTAGTCTGCGCGCACGCCATTCGGGATCTCGAAATGCAGGCCGCGCTCGGCAAGTAGCTCCGTGAGCACATCGAAATGACGCTCGTTGACGTTCGCGAGCTCATCCAGGAGGTGCACGCTCCTGGCGCCGTGTTGCTGGAGCCAGTCGAGGTGAGCCGCCAGGCGTTCAGCGGAGTAGCGCCGTTGAGTCTTGGGCTTGCCCTGGGGCAAGCCGGGGTTACTGGAGCAGTGCGCGCAGCGGAACGGGCAGCCGCGGCTCGACAGTAGCGGGAGGTGATCGGCGTCGATGGGGAAAGCCCAGTGTGGTCGCCCGAGACCCTGCATCACCGAGCGGTGAAAGGCGAAGTACGCGGAAGTGTCGACCAGGTCCCACGCGGGCAGGGGGAGCCGGTTCAAGTCGATTTCCGGGCCGTTGTTTCCGTCGCGTACTTCGCGCGCTGCGGGGCGCCCGCTGTGCAGCAGCTCCTCGACCCAGGGCACCAGGTGGCCCTCACCCTCGTAGCGCAGCAGGCCGTCCACCTCGGGATACGCCGCGAGGATGGCGTCGCTCGGCGCGTCGACCACGTGCTGCCCCGACTGGTAGAGATCGGCGAGCAAGACGGGGACTTCGGGCCCCTGGGAGCGCAGCCACTCGAGGAGCGCTGCGAGCGCCGGGTCCCGGGTCGGTGGGCGCTGAAACGGGGTGTAGGCCACCACGTTCAGATCTGCCTCCGCCGCGCCGCGAGTCAGCGTGCCGACGTCCACACCCAGGCGCACTCGATCGCCGCTGAGCGCCTGCAGCCGTGCGCCTGGGTGCGCCAGCGCGTCATGCAGCGTCACCTCGTGCCCCGCTTCTCGCAGCACCGCCGCCGCCTGCACCGCCCCGAGGTCTGCAAAGTACGGGTAGTCGATGAAGTCGCGGGAGATCTCGAGTGGGGCGAACCACACCGCGACGCGCGCCATTCCAGGAGAATAGCCTACGGATCGCCAACTCACTACGATTACGGGTTGACCCTCGGTGGGGTGGGAGCCCACATAGCGACGGCGATATGCTGCGACGTAGCTCGATGTCCGTCTCCCGCATGCAGGCTTTGAAGCCGTTCCACCCTGGCGCCGACCGGCGCTGGACTGGCTGTACCCTCGCGCTCGTGGGCTGCGTTTCGGCGCTGGGCGCTCTGGCGTCCCCTGCGATGGCTCAGGCCACCGAAGGAGACGGCGCCGCCGCGGCGGCAGAGGCAAGCGGTGATCCGGTGCAAGCCGCCGCCGACTCGGACAGCTGGGATGGCGACTACGATCTCAAGTACGAGCGCCGCTCCGACGTGATGCTCAGCTTGACCGCGTCGGGTCTGATGGGTTTCGTCTCGGGCTACCCAAACGACGTCGACAAGATCGACCAGCCAGAGTTCAAGGCCAAGACCGGCGCAGCGCCAGGCTGGAGCGGCACCGGCGTCCTGGGTGTGGCTTTCCGCGACTGGCTGAGCTTCGGGGTCGGTTACTCGCAGCAATCCTTCAACGGCAGCGGTCATCAAGGTAGCGCATATTTCTTCTTGTTCCGCACGGAAGCCTATCCTCTGTTCAACGAGTCCGAGCTCGGCAAGAACCTTGGCTTCGCGATCACCGGCGGCCTGGGCAACGTGAAGCTCGAGAAGGACGGACACACCACGGCTGACGGCGGAGCCGTGAGCATGGTGGGGCTCGGAGCGTTCTGGGAGGGCCTGCAAGCTGGCCAGCTGTCGCTCGGTCCGGCGCTCGACTACCAGTACGTGTTCAGTGAGCCGCTAACCGCCCACCTGGTTAGCCTGGGAGTGCGCGGCGTGTTCTACGGCGGGCCCTGAGCGGGGACTGGGTCGGGGACTGGGTCGGGGACTGGGTCGGGGACTGGGTCGGGGGCGTTGCGGTTCAGGCTGGCGAGTGGTTGAACGCGGCGCGCTGCGCGGCCGCTTGGGTTGGGGTTGGGTATTACCGTGAGGAACTGAGCAAGCGCGTGCCAGGCTTCGCCTGTCACTAGCGCTTGCAGGGTGTTTGGTTGGTTTCTTGACCGCGGCGCGCTTGGGCGCGGCCGCTTTGGTTGGTTTGGTTTGTTGAGGGCGTCGCGCTTGGGCGCGGGCGCGGGCGCGGTCCCAGTCGCGGACGTCGCCGCAGTCCCAGCCGCGGACGCGGCCGCAGTCCCAGCCGCGGACGTCGCCTCGGTCGCTTCCTTTCCGCCCCGTCGTCGGAGGGGCTCGGGGGAGCCCCGCCGACGGGGCGGAAAGGAAAGGCGATGTCACTGCGAATTCATTCTACGGCGATCGAAGCGGTCCGGCTCTTGGCTCCTCTGGTTCGGAGGATCCGGAGGTTCGATCTTTCGCTGGGCAATCAGATCTCGCGCAGCGCGTCGAGTGTGGTGCTCAACATCGGCGAGGGCTCGCACTCCAGCGGCGGGACGCGCCGCCAGCGCTATCTGAACGCTGCGGGTTCCGCGAGCGAAACGCGCAGCGCGCTCCAGGTCGCCCAGGCTTGGGGCTACGTGTCGGCGGCGGACTGTCAGGCGGTGCTCGGTCACCTGGAACACATTCTTGCTGTGCTGTGGAAGCTGACGCGCGCCGCCTGAGCGGGCATGAGTGCTCCTCCGCGGCAGGTTGCCGCGGAGCAGCGTGCTTCCGCGAGGCAGTTAGCTGTGCCCGCCGACGAGCTTGACCAGCGTGCCCAAGACGTGATCGAAGCGGCTGCGAAGCTCAGGCTCGACGGGCGGCATGTAGCCAAGTGCTGCGGCGACCTCGAGGCACGCGAGGGCCTCCCGCAGCGAGCCGAGCGCAGAGTGGTAGCGTGCCCTGCGGTTTCGACCCTGGCTGTAGCTTCCCTCAGCGACGTTGAGCGGTGCGCTGGCCAGGGCGCGACGACATTGACGGGCGAGGTCGGGATCCCGACGCGCCAGCTGACGAATCAGCGGGCCCAAGGACTCGACCAGTGAGAGTAGGACGGGATAGATGCGCAACACGGGAACTCCTTGAATCGCGCCCGCACACCGCGCGCGGGCGACGCCACCCGCCTCCGCCGCGCGCAGGCGCGGTCGAGGCTGCGGGCACAGCCCGCACGGCGCGCAGCCACGCGCAGGGCGAAGCCCGAGCATGGCGAGCACCGCCCCGGCCTCGACCGCACCGAGCACGGCGGTACGATTCGGCAACGACCCGCGCTCCGCGCCCGAAGCTAGATGCGAACGAGCCCAGTCTGAACGCCCGATGCGAACGCAGTGAGCGAGCCCCCAGCCTGAACGCGCTCGATGCGAACGCAGTGAGCGAGCCCAGCCTGAACGCGCTCGATGCGAACGCAGTGAGC